>NZ_CP050950.1 GCF_019443745.1 Iamia sp. SCSIO 61187 | reverse complement strand
CGTTCGACGGCTTAGCCAAGAAACTTGGCGGCAGCGTCGACGACGGTGTGGAACGCAGCGTTGCCAACCACACCGGCAGCGCCTCGCTCGGCAACCCACTGAATCGCCGCTGCCGCAGTCCGGAGCACCCCCCTTCGGGGGCGGGGAGACCGCTGTTGCGCCTCGATTGTCTGGACCTGCGCTCGCAGGTCCTCCGCATCCTCCGGCTCCAGATCGGCCTCATGGTCGTCGAGGAGTCGCTGAACTGCGCTCAGCAGCGTTTCGACCTGGCGGTGCTCATCGACGCCGATGACCGCCAGTGCATCGCCTACGTCAGCGGTTTGTGGCGCTCGTCGACGCTCCTCGACCAGGTCTGAGCCTCGTGGGGTCGGTGCGATTCCTCCTCCAAGGCTGGTGGGGGAGGCGAGGCTGCGCTCGTTGAGCCAGATCATCGCCGCTCTTGCCTCCAACGGGTCAACCCCGTTCGCCTGCGCCCACGCGGTGACGCTGAGACCACGGCTACGGCGGTCGCTGTTGACTTCGTCGTAGGCGGCCTCGAGAAGCGCCATCCGCAACTTCTCCAGGTCTTCGACAGTCGCCATGGTCCCTCCCACGTGGCTCGACGACGGACCCTAAGGGTAGGGGTGAGGAGTCGCTGAAGGTCGACGACCAGGGCCAGACGTCGACCCGCCACGGGCTGCTGTGCACCCACCGCGATGGTGGTGGGGTGGTGGCTTACCGACGGTGGCGGCTGAGCCGGGCTTACCGCTGCCAGAAGGCCGGCCGCCGGTACAGCGCCACCACGACGGTGAAGAAGAGCGGAACCTGATGGGTTCGCCCGACGGGGCCAGTGCGCCAAGGAGAGCATTTAGGTCGCCCAGCTGAGCCAGGCGCCGGCGGCGCCGACGCAGAAGGCGCCGAGGAGGGCGGCGCCGGCGAGGCGGAGCCCCCAGGCGCGCATGGTGGTGTGGCCGGCGATGGATCCGGCGGCGGCGGCGCCGGCGCCGGCGACGAGCCCGCCGGCGGCGATGAGGAGGACCCAGAAGGCGAGGCCGTTGAGGGTGTCCTGGACGGTCTGGGCGACGATCATCGTGACCCCCGGGGTGTGCCGTTCCCACGGTGCACCGTGGGACCGTGGTCGCTGGGGTGGGGGAGCGGTCGGTCAGCTGCCATCGATGCTCCAGTGCCAGGGTTCGGACGGGAGGTTGAACAGGCCGTAGGCGCCGGCGTTGGCGTCGAGCCAGCGGTAGCAGGCGCTCGAGCGGCTTGAGCAGTCGGCGAAGTCGATGGCCAAGCCTTGCTGGTGCATCGACTGGCCCGGCCGGGCCGTCGGTGGTCTGCATTGCCCCGAAGGCATCTCGTAGATGGCGTAGTCGGAGGTGCCGCAGTGCTGGCGGCGGAGGGCGATCTGCTCTTCGGGGGTGCGGTACGAGTTGCCGATCCGCAGGTCGACGCCGTCAGCGGCGGCGGCGGTGATCATGGCCGCGACCCGGGGGGCGAGCGCGGCGTGGATGGGGACGCCCTGGACCTCGGCGATCGGCACCGGGCCTTGGCCGGCCACCGGGACCGCCGTGGGGGCGTCGCGGTAGCCGTAGGCGGCAGCGAGCACGGCGGCCACGTAGGCCTCGGAGTGGTTGTAGGCCAGGATCCCGGTCCGCCAGTCCGCCTCGGTGGCCATGGGCGGTGCTGAGGCGCAGAGGTAGGCGGCGGTGGTGGCCGCCGCGTCGAAGATGTTCGACGGCTCGGCGGTTCCGTCGCCGTTGCCGTCGATGGCGTGCGCGGCCCAGGTGGAGGGGATGAACTGCATGGGGCCGACGGCGCGGTCCCAGGTGGTGTCGCCGTCGAGGGCCCCGTCGTCGGTGTCGGCGATGGCGGCGGTGGCCCCGGCGCCGTTGAGAGCGATGCCGATGATGGGGGGGCTGATGGTGCCGTCGGCGCCGACGGTGGCCCCGCCGTGGGTTCCATGGCCGGACTCGACTTCGCCGATGCCGGCGATGATCCACGGGGGCACTTCGCAGGGTGGGTCCCAGGTGCGGGCGAGGGCGGCGGCGTCGGTGTAGGCCTGGGCGACGACGGGGTCGAGACCGCCGGCGGCGAGGCCGGGGACGGCGGCGCGCTGGGCGTCCTCGGTGGCGGCCTCACCGACGACGATGAAGGTCAGGGGACCGAGGACGGCCAGGAGTCCGCCGGCGATGAGCTGCGGTGTGCGGGTCATGGCCGGGCCTCGGCCTCGGCGACTGCCCACCGGTCCGGGGCGGTGCGGACCAGGTGGACTTCGTAGACGCGCAGCTGGGGGGCCTGGTCGACCTCTGCGGTGACGAGGACGACCGTCTCGTCGGCGAGCTCGGTGACGATCTGGGCCCGGGCCCCGGCGACGGTCACGGTCTCGAGGGACTCTCCGCGGACGGTGGCCTCGGGGCCCTCGACGGCCCAGGTGGCGGTCCGGGCCTCCACGGCGGCGAAGGGCTCGCCGGCGTCGATGCTCAGGGCGGACACGACCCAGCCGACGCCGGCGTCGGTGGGGGAGAGGGGCCGATCGGGGGCGGCCGCCGGCCTCGGGGCCCGGGGGATCCGCTCATCGGTCTCGTCCCGGGTCGTCGTGGTCGGATCCGGCGCGCTCGTCGACGTCGACGACGACGACGACGCCTCCGGCTGGTCCCCGGCTCCGCACCCGGCCAGCGCGATAACAGCCATTCCCGCGATTCCCGCTCGATAGAAGCGGTTTCGCGTACTGAGCATGTGGGCACTATGCCCACCGTCAGGAGGGACCAACCGCTATGAGTGACGCTGACGACGCCCGAGAGGTCGTACCGCTCAGGCCGGCTGGTGTCGCTGCTGTGCCCGACGTCGAGACCCTCCCGACGGGTTCCACCGAGCCCGTAACGTCAGATGGTGCCATAGCGGAGTGGCAGCCGCAGACGCTGATCGCGCCACCGCCGGCGACGCCGACGAGGGGCTGGCGGCGGGTGGTTTTCCGGGCCACCGGCGGCCGGGTGAACCCGGGGCCGTCGGCGGACGAGGCGCACCGCTCGGCGGTCACCGCCGCGGTGACGGCGCCGCTGGCGGCCCGGACAGGTGAGCGGATCGCTGTGTTGTCGACCAAGGGCGGCGTGGGCAAGACCACCACGGCGCTGATGCTGGGTCACACCTTGGCCGGCACCCGGGGGGACCGGGTGGTGGCCCTCGATGCCAACCCTGACTACGGGACGTTGGGGTACCGGGTCAGCCCCGAGACGCACCGCACGGTGCGGGACCTGCTCGACGCGAGGGCCGGGATCGTGTCGTACCCAGACGTGCGGGCCTACACCACGCAGGCGCCGTCACGGCTCGAGGTCCTCGCCGGCGACGCCGACCCGGCGGTGTCGCAGGCCTTCACCGCTCAGGACTACGCCGACACGCTGGCCATCTTGGGTCAGCACTACAACGTGATCCTCACCGACTGCGGCACCGGGGTCCTCCACGACGCCATGCGGGCTGTGCTCCACATGGCCACGCAGCTGGTGATCGTCACCGGTCCTGCGGTCGATCAGGCTCGCCACGCCGACCACCTGACCCGCTGGCTGCGCCGCCACGCCGACCCGCAGCTGGTGAGCCGGTCCACGGTGGTGGTCAACGCGTCCCGGGACGACCTGGCCGTCGATGTCGACGCCATGGTCGATCACTTCACCTCGATCGCTCGGGCGGTGATCGAGGTCCCGTACGACCCGGCTCTGGCCGCCGGCGGCATCGACGGGCTCGACGCTCTGGACCAGAGCACGCGGGACGCGTACCTGGATCTTGCCCACGCCGTCGTGGACGGCTTCACCCCCACTCCCATCGGAGGACCCCCATGACCTGGTTGACCACTCGACTCGTCCTCGTACTCGCGGAGGTCAACGTCAACCCTGACGCCGATGCCCTCCCGGAGACCTCCCGGGCGGTCGACATCGTGAACGGGGTTGCCTTCTGGTCGCTGCTGGCGTGTGCCATCGCCTTGGTGGCCGGCGGTGCGGCCTGGGCGATCGGCGGGATGGGGTCGAACATGCAGGCCACCTCCGGTGGCAAGCGGGCGGTGCTCCTGTCGTTGGTCGGAGCCGCGGTGATCGGCTCCGCGTCCACGCTCATCAACTGGGCGGCGGGCTGATGGCCCGGGCGCAGATCACCACCCGGTCGACCTCGCCAGCGCGGGGCGGTGGAGCCCGGGCGGGCCGGGGCCGGCCCGGTGCGGGCGGGCCCAGCAGCCCGCTGGCCGCGGCGGCGGCGATCGTCGGCGTGCTCGTCGTCGCCGCGCTGATGGTGGCCGCCGCGCTGTGGTTCCGGGGCCGCGGCGATGACGAGAGCTCCCCGACCACGACCACCGCACCGCCGGCGACCACCGAGGTCCCGCCGGAGGTGATCGCCGGCGCCGGTCCGACCCGCCTCGAGGACGGCATCCCTGTCGGCTTCGCCCACTCCGCCGACGGCGCCACCGCCG
Source organism: Iamia sp. SCSIO 61187 (assembly GCF_019443745.1). Classification (NCBI taxonomy): domain Bacteria; kingdom Bacillati; phylum Actinomycetota; class Acidimicrobiia; order Acidimicrobiales; family Iamiaceae; genus Iamia; species Iamia sp. SCSIO 61187. The sequence goes on along the minus strand of NZ_CP050950.1, from coordinate 29,787 downwards.
CTGTCATGTCCTGGACCCCGTTCTACGGCCGGACCGAGGACCCCGAGGTCGCCTTCCAGCTGCTCGAGGTGGCCTGGCTCGAGGAGACCTACGACGAGGAGTACGCCGCCGAAGAGCGCGCTCGGGGCCGCACCTTGGGCGCCTACGCCGACCGCGGCGAACTCGACAACCTGGCCGCACAAGGCACCCCGCTGGCCTACCGGGTCGAGTCCTACGACGACGACGAGGCCCAGATCGCCGTGTGGGACGTAGCGATCATCGCCCAAGAGCCGGACGAGGGCCCCGAGGCGATCTACCGGACGGTCACCTGGACGCTCCGCTGGGACGAGGACGCCGAGGACTGGCGGGTGTACACGGTGGCGATCGACACCGGGCCGACCCCGGCCCTGGGGTTCGCGGATGAGTCCGACGGCGAGCAGGTGACGTCGCGCCTCGATGGCTACACGTACTGGGACCCCTACGGGGAGCGGGAGGAGCCGTGGCCTGTGGTGCGGGTGCCTGACGGCGGCGAGACCGCGGAGGGCGGCGGGTGAGCGCCGCCGGGCGCGGGCTGGTCGGGGCGCTGCTCGCCTGCGCCGTCTGGTTCGCGGTCGCGGGAGGTGCCCCCGTGGCGGCGGGCACCCCCGCGGCCGCAACAGCAGCCGCCCCTTTGGTCCGCCAGGCCGACGAGGCCGAGCCCGGCGGCGAGCGGGACGAGGGGCGGGAATCAACAGCGGACTGCGACCTGGGGTTGAACCCCAGCGACCTACCCGACGAGCTGATCTCGTGCGGCGAGTACGTGCGGGAGTCGGTGACCGATGCCGTGCGCACCGCGGTCGACGAGGCGACCGACCAGGTCGCCGCAGCGGCGTCCTCGGCCGCCTCCGCCGCGTCGGACTCGTTCCTCGACCGGCTGGCCGAGGACGTCGCCGACTTCGCCGAGCAGGCGACGACGGGTCTGCTGACGATGATCCAGGAGACCGGCGAGGGCGCCGCGGACTTCGAGGGCCAGCAGTGGTGGGACTCCTACTGGGTCACCCTCGTCGGGCTCCAGGCGCTGATCATGTTGCCGTTGCTGTTGGTCGCCATCGGGTCCGGGATCGTGCAGCGAGACCCGGGTCGGATCGCCCGGGCCATGGCCGAGGCGCCGGCGGCGGCGCTGATGACCGTCGCCGCCGTGCCCATCACCGTGGCCGCGGTCCAGCTCGTCGCTGCGCTCGTGAGCGAGGTGAACGGGACCACGTCGGACAACGTCTCGGCCTGGTCCGAGAGCGTCACCCCGGTGCTGTTCGACTCGTCGGGGTCGGGGGCGGTGTCGCGGCTGGGCTACATCGTGCTCATCGGCGCGGTGGGGATCCTGGCTCTGATCGCCATGGCCGAGCTGTTCATCAGCCAGGCCGCGGTGTCGCTGGCGGTGCTGTTCATGCCGATCGCCCTCGCCGGTCGGGTGTGGTCGGGGTCGCGGGACATGGCCGCCCTGCTGGCCCGGGTGATCGCCGGGCTGGTGCTGATGCCCCTGGTCATCTCGATCTGCCTGGGGGCCGGTGTGTCGGCGCTGGGCCAGGCCACCGGCGGCGGCGAGCTGGACTTCCCGATGGCCATGCGGGCCATCGTGATCATGCTCATCACCGCCCTGTCGCCGGCGCTGATGTACCGGCTGCTCCCGGTCCCGGGCGGTGACGGCGCCCCGGCGACGGCGGGCGCGGGCCGGGCCCTGGTCGGCGCCGGGGTGGGCGCCGCCGTGATGGGCGGGCGCCTTGCGCTGGCCGCCGGGAGCGGCGGCGCCACAGCGGCCGCCGGAGGTGGGGGAGGAGCGGCCGCGGGGCGGGCGATGGCCGCCGGGCCCGACGGGCACCTGGGCGGGACGATCACCACGGCGAGTGGACGCCAGCTCGGTGTGGTCGAGCCCGGCCCGCCACCCCGCTCCGACGATGCCCCGAAGGCGCTGCCACCGGTGACACCGACCCGTGACCCGAGCGACGCCGCGGCGCCACCCGGAGGGTCCGGGCCGTCGGGGGCGGGGGCGACCGGTCCTCGACCGGTCGACCCACCAAGCGCACCGCCCTCCGCCCCGGCCCCGACCGGCGGGGGATCGACGCCGGGCCAGGCGGGGCCACCCGCCCCGCCGAGGGGTCCGGTGACGGCACCGTCGCCGCCAGAGCCGCCCGCGGGCGGGACGCGACCGACCGACACGACGGTCCAGTGAGGAGGCGACCCCGATGAGCGACACATCGACCCCGGCGGGGTACACCTTCGGGCCGCTCGAGCGTCGAGGGCTGCTGCTGGGGCTCTCGGCTGTCCAGGTGGCCGCCGCCCTGGTGGCGGCCATCGTCGCCATCGTGTTGCTGGTCCGAGGGGCGGTCGGCCCCGCGGTGCTGTGGGCGCTGGTCGCCGTGCCGGTGACGGTGGGCCGCATCTCGGGCCGGCCGCTGATGGGCTGGCTCCCGGTCGTCGGCCGGTTCGGGCGACGCCGCTCGACCGGCCGGGGACGGCATCGGGCCCGCCGGGCCCAGCAAGGCATGACCACCGGAGCAGACCCCACCGGGACCAGCGTCGGCCCGCAGCTGCCACCGCCGGTGCTGCCCGAGGGGCTCGAGGACCTCGAGCTGCTCGGGGTGGCCCTCGACGGCCAGGAGGTGGCGGTCGTCCGCGACGGCCGGGGCCGCCAGGCCCAGTACGTGGTGATCCTGCGCGGGCAGCCCGACTCGTGGTCGCTGCTCGACGTCGCCGAGCAGGACCGGCGCATCGCGGGGTGGGGCGACGCCCTGGCCACCCTGGCCCGCCAGGGCAGCCCGGTGACCCGCGTCCAGTGGACCGAGCGCACCGTCCCCGACGAGGGCGAGGCCCACGCCGCGTACATGGCCGAGGCCATGGTCGACATGACCGCCTCCACGCTCCCGGCCGCGGTCATCGACTCCTACCTGGGACTCAATGCCCACGGTGCCGCCCCGGCCCGGGCGCACGATCTGTTGCTCGCGGTGCGGATCGACCCCCGCCGGGCCCGGAACCGGTGGAAGCAGCTCGGCGGCGACGAGCCCGCCGCCTGCGAGCTCGCCGTCGATGTCGCCACCGAGTGGGCCGCCGAGCTGGCTCGCGCTGGGGTGACGATCATCGGTGCTCTCTCGCCCCGGGCCGCCGCGGCGGTCATCCGCCTGGCCTATGACCCCGAGGCCCGCACCGCGGCGGCGGTGGCCGCCGCCCACGGCCCCGAGGCCGCCGGCGTCGCTGTCGAGGGCGCATGGCCCACCGCCGCCGATGACGGCTGGGACAGCTACCGGACCGACTCGGCGTGGCATCGGACGCTGTGGATCGAGGAGTGGCCCCGCCTGGCCGTCGACGCCCGCTGGCTGGGCCAGCTGCTGCTGCGCTCCCCCGAGGAGCGGGCGGTGTCGATGGTCATGGAGCCGGTGCCCGAGCACAAGGCGGTGAGAGCGGCCGAGATGGCCCGGGTCGCCGATGCGACCGACGAGGAGATCCGCCAGCGCCGTGGGTTCCTCCCCACCGCCCGCCGCAAGGCCCAGGCGGCGAACGTGGTCCGCCGCGAGGAAGAGCTGGCCGCCGGTCACGCCGAGATGCGCTTCTCCGGCTACGTCACGATCTCGGCCTCGTCGGCCGAAGGGCTCGAGGAGGCGGCGACGTCGGTGATCAACCGGGCGGCCCGGGCCCGGCTGCGGCTCGCCCCGTGCTGGGGGGAGCAGGCCGAGGCCTTCTCCTACACCTTGCCGCTGGGCCGGGGGCTCGACTGATGGCCACCCCTCCACCCACGGTGCACCGTGGGCACGGTCCCACGGTGGCGGGCTGATGGCGAGCCGTCAGGCCCACCGGGCCACCACCCGCCACGTCGCCTCTGCGTACCCGGCCCAGGCCCAGCCCGGGTGGGGGGCTCGGGGTGTGCGCATCGGCCTCGACGTCGAGTCCGATGCCGCGGTCACGTGGGATCCCTGGGAGCTCTACAACGCGGGCATCATTTCGGGCCCCCACGCCGTCGTCGTCGGGATGATCGGTTCGGGCAAGTCCAGCCTGGCCAAGACGATCGTGGCCCGCGAGACGGTGTTCCGCCGCCGGGCGCTGATCATCGACCCGAAGGGGGAGTGGGGGCCGGTCGTCGACGCCGTCGGCGGCCGGGTGCTGCGGATCCGCCCCCCGGGGGCTCCCGGGGAGGGGCCGCCGTCGCGGCTGAACCCGCTCGACCCGGCCCTGCCGGTCGGGGACCAGGCCGCCCTCCTCGAGGCCATCGCCGCGGTCGTCACCGGTGGTCTGACCCCGGAAGAGGCAACCGCCCTCGAGCTGGCCCACAAGACGGCCCTGGCCCGGGTCGAGGCCGCCCGCCACCAGGCGGCGGCCGGTGAGGCGGTTGCCCCGGCGACCCTCTCCGATGTGGTGACGGCCATGCTCCACCCCGACGACGCCGCCGCCCAGGAGACCGCAGGGGCCTCGGCCGACGAGCTGGTGGCCATGTCCCGCCGGGCCGCCCTGGCGCTGCGGCGGCTCTGCGTCGGCCCGCTGGGGGCGATGCTCGACGGGCCCTCGACCGTCGCCATGACCGGCGACTGGCCGGTGCTGTCGGTCGACCTCCACGAGGTCGTCGCCGTGTCCGACGAACTGGTGGCCATCGTGATGTTGATCGTGGCCGCGTGGCTCCAGCAGATCTGGACCCGCGCCGATGGCACCAAGTGGCTCGTCGTCCTCGACGAGTGCTGGCGGATGCTCGGCCACCTCGCCCTGGCCCGGTGGCTGCGGGCCTCGGCGAAGGTCGCCCGCCAGTACCAGACCGCGTTCATCTACGTCCTCCACCGCTACTCCGACCTCGCGGCGGCCGGCGAGGCGGGCTCGGAACAGGTCCGCGTCGCCGAAGGGCTCCTCGCCGATGCCGAGACCCGGGTGATCTACCGCCAACCCGACGGAGAGACGGCCAACCTGCGCCAGCTGGCCGGGCTCACCAGCGAGGAGATCCGCTGGGTCGGCGGGCTCCCCCAGGGCGTCGCCCTGTGGCGGGTCGGGCGCCGCTCGGCGGTGGTCCGCCACGAGCTGACCGCCTGGGAGGCCCCGCTGGTCGACACCGACACCGGCCTCGCCGGCCTCTACCAGGAGGCCCACACGTGACATGCGTGCCGCCACAAGTACCGTCCGACCTCATGGACGCAGAGGACGAGGCCGAGTGGGCTGAGCTGGCCGAGGACGAGTGGCTGACAGGGACGGCTGTGTGCCGTGTCCTGGGCATCGGCCCGCACACCCTCGACGAGCTGGTCTCCAGCGGGCTGCTGCGCGCCTACCGACCCCACAAGCACCGGCGCTACCGGCGGAGCCACGTCCTCGCCTACCTCCGCTCCCGGGAGGTCCGCCCCGGCGACCCGCTCGACCCTCCCACGGAGGAGTAGCGGCCCCGTGGGGCTCCAGCCCACCGGCGCCCGGGCGACGAGCCCCCTCACGCTCGAGACGGTGCTGCTCGGGCTGATCGCCACCGCGGGGCTGGTGATCGGGTCGGGCCTGGTCGGAGTCCACCTCACCGTGCTGGCCACCGAGGGCCACCTGGCCCGGGCCCCGTGGACCGACCTGGCCGGCGGGTTGGCCGCCATCCCGAGCAACGCCGGCGACCCGGCGGCCGCCTTCCCGGCCGGGACCGGCATCCCCGGGCCGGTGGCGTTCTGGGCGTTGTTCGTGGCCGCCGTCGGCGTGGAGCTGGCCGCCGCCGGCGCCCTCGTCGGGATGGTCACCCGGGCCGCCCGCCGCCGGCGGCTGTCTCTGCCCGGCCGGTCGGACCTGGCCCCCCTGGGGGCCAAGGCGCTCGAGAAGCGAGCCGGCCGGCTCCGCCCCGGGCTGAACGGCCGCCACGCCGCCGGATCGGTGGGGATCCGGCTCGGACGGGCGATCGAGGCCCGAGGCGCCGAGGTGTGGGCCTCGGCCGAGGACACGATCGTCGTCTACGGCCCGCCCCGCTCCGGCAAGACGATGTACGTCGTGATCCCCGCCGTCCTCGCCTGGCCCGGGCCGGCCCTGGTCACCGGGACCCGCCCCGACGTGCTGGTCCACACCCTCCGCCAGCGGGCGGCCGCCGGTCCGACGGCCGTGTTCGACCCCCTCGGTGCCTGGACCGGCGACCCCGCCTGGCGGCTGCGCTGGTCACCGGTCGTCGGGTGCGAGGCGCCCGACCTGGCCTGGCGGCGCGCTCGCGTCTTCGTGGCCGCCGCCGGGACCGGCAAGGGCGTCGAGAACGCCACCTACTGGACGACCGCCGCCAGCTCGGTGCTGCGGTCGCTGCTCCACGCCGCCGCCCTGGCGGGCGCCACGACCGCCCGGGTCCGGCTCTGGGCCGCCGATCCCCTCGACGACGAGCCGGTCCACATCTTGCGCAGCGACGGCCCGTCGGGGTGGGCGGCCGAGCTGCACGCCATGGCCACCGCGGACCCCCGGACGGTCTCGAACGTCTACGCCGGCGTCCGCCAGGCCATCGACGTCCTCGGCCTCCCGCAGGTGGCCGAGCTGTGCGAGGTCGACCGTGCGGCTTCGTGGGACCCCGATCAGCTCCTCGACGGCCTCGGCGCCGTCTACATGCTGGGCACACCGTCCGAACAGGACATGGTGGCCCCGCTGGTGGCCGCCCTGGCCGACGCCGTAGTCCACGCGGCGGAGCGGCGGGCCGCCGCCGCCCCCGGCGGCCGCCTCGACCCCCCACTGCTGCTGGCCCTCGACGAGGTCGCCAACATCGCCCCGTTGCCGGGGCTGCCCCAGCTGCTGGCCACCGGCGGCGGCTCCGGGCTGGCCACCATGGCTGTCTTGCAGTCGCCATCGCAGGCCCGGGCCCGGTGGGGACGAGACGGGGCGTCGACGATGCGCGACGCCGCCCGGATCCGCATGGTCCTCGGCGGGCTCGCCGCCGGCGACGACCTCGAGGAACTGTCCCGCTCCTGGGGTGAGCGCGACGACCCGATCCGCTCCTCGAGCATCGACGCCAAGGGCCACCACTCCGTCTCCGACGCCACCCGCCGCATGCGGGTCGCCCCGGTCGAGAAGCTCCGCTCGCTCCCACCAGGGGTGGCCATGGTGGCCGCCGGCGCCCACCCGCCCACCGAGGTCCGCATGACCCCGTGGTGGGAGCTTCCCGCCGCCGCTGCGGTCGAGGCCGACAAGACCTGGGCCGAGGCCGGAGCCCGCCCATGACCGACCCCACCGGACCCGACGACGCCTTCGACCTCGACCTCGACGAGCCCGCCGCCCCCGGCGGCGGCGAGGGCTTCGCCGGGTTCCCCGCGCCTCCGCCTCGCTGGGAAGACCTCACCGACGTCGAGGAGACCTCGACCATGGGCGAGCTGACGGCATGGGTGGCCTGGCTGATGGACCGCTACGGGCTCGTCGACGTCCCGCCGGCGTGCTGGGCCGACCACGGCGCCGTCGTCGAGGAGCTCTCGGCTCTGCGCGCCGCCCGCGAAGCCGCCTACGACCCAATGGCCCAGCCCGGCGACGCCCTGGCCTGGCACGCCCAGCTGCCCGACGCTCTCGACCGCATCGGTCAACGGTGGGCACCCCGCTGCCGCGGCGGCGACCACCGACCCCCCTACCGCGGTGGTGACACCGACGATGCTCGGACGCCGACGTCGCCGCCGGCGTGAGGCCGAGGCCGGGGCCCGCGCGCTGACCGGCTGGCCCGCCCGCTACCCGGGCCGCTGCGCCGGCTGCAGCGGCCCAATCCGGGAGGGAGACCCGATATGCGTCCTCGCCCGCCCGGGAACCACAGCCCGGCTCCCGCTCCACCTGCCATGCGGGCGGGCCAAGGTAGCGCAGGGCTGGAGCGTGCCTGGCTAGGACTATCGCCCTCGCCCACCACGCTTGGGTTACGCCTCGGAGTCACCCTCATCCGGCTCGCCGGCCGAATCGTCGTCGACCTCGTGGTCAGGACCATCGCCCTCTGTCGGCAACTCAGAGTCCAAGGTCATCGTGTAACCGCCATTCGCGTCGACACGAACAGTGAGGGCGACCTGCTGGCCCCGATCTAGGGCTCGCTGGGCTGTCCCAGCCATGAAGTCGAGGGCTGCCTCGGGGTCCGGCGTCTGTGCAGGTCGTCGAGACCCCCACCGCTTCGGCCGCCGCTGCCACAACCAGTCGAGGGTGATCAGAAACTGGAGTGGTGCATTCAGCAGCACATCCTCCAGCCCGCCGTAGACCAACAGCTCCAGCTCGGCCGAGCTTGAGCGGGTGGCCTTGACGAGTAGCAGCTCGGCCCGCCGTCGGGGCACCTTGTCGCTCCCAGTCCTTATGACTGTCTCTGCGCGCCGCATTTCCCGGTCGAGGTCCACCAGAAAGTCCCCGACCGCGTAAGCCGCCTCGTCCTCCAGGTGCACCTGGACGAGGAGCCCCTCCATGCCGTCTGGCCCGCCAACCCGAGCGAATCGCCGCAAGTAATCCGGTCGATAGCTTTCGAGCGCAACCTCGAGTGACGCGGCTCGGTCTCTTAGCTCGACGAGCTCGGGTAGTTCCGCCTGCACCGCCCGATCATCCCATGGGATCCATCCGGACGTGCCGATCCTCGACCACCTGGGCGGTGATCGCCTTCCCCTGGGCTGACCCACCGAGGGTCGAACACTGGGTCGCCATGCGCCGACTGGCCGAGGAGCAGGAAGCCGCTAGGCGTCGCGGCTCAGCCGACGCAGGGTGAGCCCTCGATGAACCGCCCATCGGCGTCAAGGCGACTTGGGTCAGGAAACAGGTACGTCAGTGGCAGCCGCCCCTGGGTCCACTCCGCAGTCGGCAGACCGGAGGCGAACCCCTCTGGGTTCTGGAGGTCGTAGCCCTCAAGGTCAGCACGCGGGATCTCCCACAGCGTCTTGCGGGCCGCCTCGAAGCTGGTACCACTCACGATGGGCACGAATTCAACGATGTCCGGCCGTACAGCGATCGCTGCCCGGGCGAAGGGCAGCAACTTGGCGAGCGCTTGAGCCTCAGCAGGGCCGGGCCCGGGGGGATGCTTTGAGAAGCCGACGACCAGCGTCAGTTGGCCCCCATTTGGAGGTGCAGCGACGTTTACCCACAGCAGGGTCGCGCTGCCGCCCGACGCGACCTCGAAGCCCTCGATGAACCTGCACAACTCTCCGACTGAGCTGGCGGCTTCTGGTGGCGCTACCGGGAACGGCGCCTCAGTCGTGGTGGTCGTCGACGAGGCCGTGGTGGTCGTCGACCGCCGAGCTGTCGTGGTGTCCGCCTCAGTCGAGGTCGACTCCGGGGCTGCCTCAGTTGCTTCCGAGGAGGCGTCCTGCGGCTCATCCCGATCTTCGGAGCAAGCCAGCAGCGTGGCAGCAACAATCGCCACGAGAGTGACCAACCTCTTCATGTCCCTCTCCCCGGGGGGTCCGCAAGTCGGAGTCATTGCAACCATTCCCCGTGACGCAACCTAGGCGACCCCTTCAGGCGACGGATGCCCGACCTGGAGTTGCCCCGGTTCGGTGGACACGGGGTTGTGGCAGATCAGGCTGCCGGGGCGGGATGGTAGGCCTCGGCGGGGGTGCGGTGGTCGAGGCCGGTCTGGTGGCGTCGGCGGTTGTAGAAGACCTCGATGTAGTCGAACAGGATCGTGCGTAGCTCGGAGCGGGTGAGGGTCTCCCAGGGTCCCCAGATGTGGCGGATCTCGCGCTTGAGGGTGGCCCAGAAGGTCTCCATGGCGGCGTTGTCGAAGGCGTCGCCGACCGAGCCGTAGGAGCCGGCGAGGTCCCAGTCGGCGAGCCGGTTGGTGAACTCCACGCTGGTGTATTGCGGCCCGTGATCCGCGTGGTGGACCAGCTCGCCGGCGGGGCGGCGCCGTCCGAGGGCCATGACCAAAGCGGCGACGACCAGATCTGTGGTCTGGCGTTCGCCCATGGACCAGCCCGCCAGGCCCCGGTCGTGGAGATCGCGGATGCCGGCGAGGTAGAGCTTGCCGTCACAACAGGCGAACTCGGTGATGTCCGCGACCCAGCGCAGGTCCGAGTGCGGAGCGGTGAAGTCCCGGTTCAACAGGTCAGGGGCCGGGACCATCGCAGGGTGACGGCCACGGCGCCAACGGCGCCGGCTATGCGCTCCGACGAGCCCGTTCGTGGCCATGAGCCGAGCCACGCGCTTGCGGCTCACGCGGCGGCCCCGGCGGCGCAGCTGGCCCCGAACCCGCGGCGCCCCGTAGGTCCCCCGCGAAGCCTCGTGGATGGCCCGAATCTCGCCCAGCAGCTCAGCATCGGCCAGGTGACGCTCCGACGGTCCTCGGCTGCGCCAGGCATAGAACCCCGACCGCGACGCCCCAGCGACCCGGCACAGATCGCTGATGCGGTACTCGGCTTGGTGCTCGTCGACGAAGCGGAAGCCGGTCACCGCATCGTCTCCCGGGCGAAATAGGCGGCTGCCTTGCGGAGGATCTCGAGGTCGATCTCCTGCTGGGCGGTCTTGCGCCGGAGCCGGCGCAGCTCGTCACGTTCGGACTCCGAGAGGGCGTTGGGGTCCTTGGCCCGCTCGTCGGCTTCGCGGTCGGCCTTCATCCAGTTCCACAACGTGCCCTCGGCGATCTCGAGCGACCGGGCCACCTCGGCCACCGGCCGCCCCGATGACTTCACCAGAGCAACAGCTTCACGACGGAACTCCGCCGGGTACTTCGCGGGACGACCCACACGGGCCTCCTTCCTCCAGGGTCTCCCCCAGAATCAGGTGTCCACGAAAGCGGGGCAACTCCAGACCGTCTGCGGCTGGCTCGCCGGAGGCACTTGGCCCCACCTAGTACACATACGTTCACTGAGCTGAGAGCTGTCGTGGACCTTGGGGCCCTGGCCGTTAGAGATCCAGCCTGTCCCGCCCACCTGTCGGCGCGGGTGCCGGCGTGCGCGCCGGGCTCTGTCCGCTCGACCGTCCGGGGGTGAGGCGTCGGTTGATGGTGGCCCAGGCGTTGAGCCGGGGTCCCCGGCCTGCGGGGCGGGGTCCGATTGGGTCGGGGGTGGTGATGCTCCAGCGGTCGCGGTAGATGGCGATCGCTCGGAGGGCCTCTTCTTGGGCGGTCTCGTCGTCGACGTGGACCTGGGAGGCCCATGGGGGCCGCTCGGCGATGGCGCGCTCGGCCACGAGGGTCTCGCGTGCCCGGATGCGGTGCTGGAGGGCCCGTAGGGCTGCGTCGTCGCTGGGGTCTGCACCAGGGTCCACGGTGTGCACCAGCGGCGCTGGCGGCCCTTGGAGGGCGGCCCGGGCGGTCTCGGCCATGACCCGCCGGGACCAGGTCGTTCCGGGCGGCAGGGGCCGTGTGAGCTGGGCCAGCTCGGCCATGGGATCCCGGCCGACGTTTGTGAGGATCTGGTCGAGCCCGGCCGGGTCCTCGACGTCGAGGTCGGGACGGTCGAGGGCGGCGAGCCTCCGGCGGCTGCGTTCGGCGGCCCGTTGGGCTCGGAGGTCCTCGCCGGCGGGGATGAGGTGGGCGAGGGAGTCGGCGCCGTCGTCGACGAGATGTTCGGTGGCGGTCTGGTCGATCGCCGGGCGGGCGATGATCCCGGCGAGGACGGCCTGGGGGGTGTCTCGTCCGCCGCCGTGCTCGCCGTCGACGTCGACGCAGGCCACGTAGGCCTGGTTCGCGTGGCGGCCCCGGGTGAGGGCGACGTACGCGGTCTCCATCGACGAGTCGCCGGCGGCGAGCAGGGCGTGGCTGGTGTCGACGGTGCGGCCCTGGACGGCGTGCGCGGTCCCTGCGTAGGCCAGCTCGACATCGGCGGCCACATACGCGGCGGGGAGGTGGGCTCGTTGGCCGTGCTCGGCGTGACAGACGATCAGTCCGCCGTCGCGGCGGACCTTCTCGATCGCCCATCGGTCCCGGTTGGCCACGAACCGCCCGGTGGTCCCCGCTGCGATGGTGCGGTCGTTGCGGCGGGTGACGATCTGGTCGCCGACCGAGGCCCGGTTGCCGTCGCGCAGGTCGACGCTGCGCCCGTCGTCGACGAGCCCCCGGCGGATCAACTCGGCCCGGGCCCGGCCGGCCAGCTCGGCTGCGGTCTCGTTGGTGGCGGTGACGAGCACCGAGGCCCGCCCGTCGAGGGTGTCGGCGAGCCAACCCTGGTAGGCGGCTTCGGCCATCTCCTCGGTGTCGCCGCCTCGGATGCGGTCGTGGTCGTCGTAGTCGTCGACGACGGTGGTGTCGCCGTCGCGCAGCCGGGTCGAGGCGTCGCGCTCCCACTGGGCGGCGAAGCGGTGGATCCCGGTGAGGTGTGCGGCGCCGTGCTCGGCGACCAGCTGGCGCAACATCCCGCCGGCCTCGGCAGCGCCGAGCTGGCGGTGGTCTCCGACGCACAGGATCCGGGCCCCGGCCTGCTCGGCGCCGGCGACCAGCCGGGCCAGACCGATCGTGGGGGCCATGCCGGCCTCGTCGATGACGACCAGGTCCCCGGGGCCGAGCCCGGCGGCGGCCCACCGGTCGAGGTCTGCGGCGACCTCCTCGACCGGCACCGATGGCCCCTCTGGGGGGCCGAGGGGCCCGAGCAGGACGGCCAGGTTGGCCACGGTGACATCGGCGGCGCCGGCGGCGGCCAGCTCGTCGCCCAGGACCCGGGCGGCTGTCTCCGACACCGCGGTACCCACGACCCGGCCGCCGCTGCGGCACCAGGCATCGGCGATGGCGCCGACGGTGCGGGTCTTGCCCGCACCTGCGGGTCCGACCATGACCTCGAGTCGCCGGTCGTCGAGCAGTGCTGTGGCTGCGGCGGCGATCTGGTCGGGGCCGAGCCCGTGCGCCTCGGTGACCTCGGCGACGATCTCTGCCGGCACGGTTCGGGCGCCGCGGCGGCCGCCGGCGGCGAGGACTCGGGCTTCGGCGGTGACGATCCCGGTCGAGGTGATCCGCGGCGGGCGGGGGTCGTCGTAGACGCTGCGCCCGCTCCTGCGCAGCGGCCCATCGGCGATGGGCGCCGGCGGCTCGATCACGATCGTCCCCCGCTGGCCGAGGGCCTGATCGGCGATCGCCTCGGCCACGTCGGCCGCGGCGACGGGGTCCGGTGCCAGCGGTCCGGGTGCGACGTGCACCACTGCTCCGACCAACTGGGCCCGCGTCCACGTCGCCTGACGGCTCGCCAGCAGATCCGTGGCCGCCGCGGCTATGGCCTCGGCCTCGACCGCCGGGCCCGGGCCGGCCTCGGCGTCCAGGGCGACCTCCAGTCCCGCCCGGTCCAGCTCTGCTCGCCACCGGCCGTGGAGGTCGTCGGGGGCGCTTGCCTTCGCCTGGCGGGTCTCGAGCGTGGCTTGTTGCATGAGTCGGGCCCGGCTCGAGGTGGTGATGCTGCGACCCGATCGGCGCAGCTCATCGGCGAGCTGCTCGTAGCGGGCCACGATCTCGTGGCGTCGGGTCGACCACAGGTCGATCACCGCGTCGTCGACGCCGGCGAGCTCCCGGCCTCGCCCATCGGCTCTCGGCCGCCACGCCACCCCGAGGCGGGAGGTCAGCTCGGCCTCGATGCGGGCGGTGTAGATGGCGTTCAGCTCAGGTCCGGACTCGAAGATGCGGCCCCCGTCGAGGGTCCGCCACTTGCCATCGGTGCTGGTGCGGACCTTGTTGGCCACCGCGCAGTGCGTGTGGAGCAGCGGGTCGCCGTTGCGGCTCGTGCGGTGCTGGAACCGGGCCACGGTGACACCGTCGATGTCGAGGTGGCGGACCCCGTCGCGTCCCGCCCGGGTGGCTGCGACGTGGTCCTCGAGGTGCCCCAGGGCTTCCACGACGGCGGCGTCATGGGCCGCTTCGATCTCGGCTCTGACCGCCGGGTCGACGACTGCCCACAGCGCCGAGACCGACTTCACCGGCCGGAAGGTGAGATCCCATCCCCCGACGGCGGTGCGGGTGCCCCGGCGCAGCTCCTCGGCCAGGATCGCCGCCGCCTCGACGCTGTCGGGCGGCCACCCGGCGGCGCTGATCTTCTCCTCGGCGCGTTCTTCCGGCGAGCGGTAGAGCCGGTAGCGGTGACCCAGGGCGTCGCCGGTGTGCGGGTGCTCGCCGAGCCCATAGAGCGCCTCGACGTGGGCCGTGTCGGCCTCGCCGTGAAGGTCGAGGTGACCTGCTCCCCTCCCCCACCATTGGCCGGGGGCTTCACCGACACCTACGTAGTAGTCGTGCATGCCGGTGGCCACCGCCGAGGTCAGGTAGTCGATCCCTGACCCGGCGCCGATGCGCCCGATGTTCAGCACGGCCCGACCGCCTCACCGGAGCGCGGCGCCCTCGTCGTGCGGGCCTCCGCAGGAGGCCACCAGCGCCGGCGGCGAGCCATCGCCGACACCGTAGCGCGCTCCAACCATCTGGATGCAAGGCTGTGTCGGTCTGAGCAGCGGCGAAGAGCGACCATCGTGACGCGGCGGAGACGTGGCACATCAGCAGTGTCGTGAGCGCAGCGAGCGACGAGGGTTTGACGGTCAGGACCTGGTGGGAACGGTGGCGTGAATGGCGAGCAGAGCGCAGGTGGCACGGCAACGGATCAGAGACGCACAACGTCGTGAGCGAGAGAAGCTGGACGCCCAGGAACGGGAGCGCACGACCGCCCTCGAGGCGACGCTCCGCTCGCTCGACGCGCTGGCCGCCGCCCAGACCGCCGTGCTCGCTGCCGAGCGAGATGCCGGGGCCAACCTGGACAAGCTGGCCGCGACAGGGCTGGGCCCCACCGACCTTGCGTCGCTGACCGAACTGCCCCCCAAGGAGGTGCGTCGCCTGCGCGCCTCGGTGCCGGAGCCCCCGTCACGGAACGGCGACCGCTCCCCCACTCCGCAGGCCACCGACTAGGGCCGGCGGCAGGCACACGTTTGCCAGGCCCTGAACGCATTTTCGGACGGCCTCGTCGTCGGTGCGCCACCACCGCCACCACCGCCGGGGCGCCCCTCACGCTGTGGCGGAGGGCGTCGTGGGCAGTTGGGTTGTCGACTTTGAGTGGCTTCTCTTCTCCCGCCGATCAGCGGCAGGACAGCCATCCGCCCGCCAAGATCATCGGGTGGACGTGAAGGCGGCCGAGGCCCGAACCCGACAGGCCCTGAGGGCGATCGACGCCCTCTTCGAGGCTCACGACGTCATCCGCGTCACCGACCGCTGGGACGACCCCGACCTGCAGCGCACCGTGACCGAGGCCGAGGACGAGGTGATGCGCGAGCTCCTTGTCATGCGGGCAATCGCCGATGAGGTGGCGCCGGACGCGCACTACAAGCTCGCCCACCACCGGGACGACGCCTACCACGGCTTCGCGATGGCGCGGGCAGGCGTCGTGGAGGTCCTTGCAGAGTTGACCACCATGGAGGACATCGAGGCCATCGTCGGGCCGGCGGGTCCAAAGCTTGCTGGGTCGGCCCTGCACCCGGAGATCTGGGCCGTGTCGGCTCGAAGGTGGGACAGCGGCCATCCCGACGACGCCGTTCGTGCAGCAAGCACAGCGATCGAGCTGATGCTGCAAGAGCGACTGGGTCGTCACGATGAGGGAGGCGTCGGCCTCGCGGCGGCGTTCGCCCCGGACGATCCGTCCGAACGATGGCCGATGCGTCTGCGGATCTCCGGGCTCAAGCCAGGCAGCAGGACGTGGACTAGTGCTCACGAAGGCGCCGTAGCGTTGATCCGAGGCGCGTTCCTGTTCGTGCGCAATCTCGTGTCTCACCCGAGCCCGGACCTCACGGAGGCCGAAGCCCTCGAGCGCCTTGCGCTCCTCTCGATGCTCGCCCGGATGATCGAGAGCGCCGAGGAGCAGCACCTACCCGAGGCACGGTGATCGTCTGTAATGGTTCCGCCCTCGAGGCGGAGCAGGGTGGCCCCTGCTCCGTGGCCGCCGTCTGTGGCGTAGCGCCGGGGCGGGGGTCAAGGAGAAGTGCCGTGGCCGAGCGCAGCGAGTTCTCCTTGACGCACGTCGGAGGGGCGAAGCCGGCGACCCACCATGCCCGGCTGGTCCACCGGGGCTGGGTCGCGCTCTGTGGAGGTGGTCGTTGGGCCCAGGCCATCCCCGACGACGCTGAGGACGTCGTTGACCAAGTTGCTATAAGCCCGCGTCGATTGGCGGCAGAGGTCGACGGGCCGCCGGGGTCGTCGATGAGGGATGCCGGGCTAGTGGAACTTGAGGCCGAAGAGCGCTTCGGCGGTCGAGATCTCGGGGTCGGACTTGAGAATGGGATGAGCGGCGATGAAGTCGGGGGCAGCGTGGTCGTAGATGGCCCAGCACTGGAGGTTGGTGCCGTGCTTGGAGGGGAAGCAGATGCCGGCGAGCCGGCCGGCGCTGGTGTTGTGGAACCAGGCTGACAGCAGCCGGGTCAGGACGCGGTCCTCGCCGGTGACATGCGCGACGGTGAGGGTCCCGATGTTGCGAGTGGCGAGGACCGCCCGGGCGTGCTCGTTGAGCCAGGCCACGGTCTGCGAGTTGGCGATGTCGAGGAACTGCAGCCCCGGGGGTGGGTCCCAGCGTGCCCAGGTTCGCTTGTGGCGCCATCCGGCCGGGACGGCCTCGGGTGGCATGTGTCCAAGCTCGATCCAGCTGTCGACGTAGGGCGCGAGGAGGGAGTCGAGGCGAAAGTGGGCGGTCGACTCGAGCATCGCGGTTTCGCGGGTGGTGGCTGCGTAGACGACCGTCGATGTGCCGTCGATGAGGTCCCAGCGGTTGCCGGCCTCGCTGTTAGCGAGGTCGAGAGGATCAGGTGGTGGCCCCCCGTTGGGGTCGGTCGCCCAACCGACTCGCCACAGGACCTCCGGCGGTGGCACCGACGCTGGCCCTGCCATGGCTCCCTCTCCCCGACCGCCGCCCGTTCATGGCGGCCGATGTCGTCGAGGAGAGGGTAGGTGCCCTGGTCGGCCCCGTGGCGGAGCGCATCAGGTCGTCAGCTCGTCTGGACGAACGCTGCAGCGGCGGTGACGACGTCGAGATGGCGGTCGGCGCGTAGGGCCTCGACGGGGGACACGTCGCCGAGCTGTGGGTTGAGGCCCACGAACCAGGCGCGCGCCACATGATCGCTGTCGGCGGCCTGGATGGTGAGAAACACCCGGTAGGCGATTCTGAGCCGCTTGTCCGCCGCCGCCCGGGGCTTGCGAGTCCCGTCGACCCACCCCGCAAGGGCGGTGGGGTCGCTGCGGCCAGCGATGCGCATCACAAGTGGCCCCCCGAGAACCTCGATGAGGAACTCGACGATGGTCGGGAGAGGGCTCCGGATGGAGGCCTCGAAGGCGTTGGTGACTGGCTTCGGCGAAGCAGCGGCCGCCTGGGCGGCCGTGGACTCGGACATCCGGGTTCCCTCCTCAGGGCGCGGCAGGTCCCGGGGAGGTTTTGGGCCGCCGGGACAAGCAGCGAGAGTGTGGTGTGCGCGGTGGTGACTACTAGGTGGCATGGGGGCTCGCGCCGAGGGTTCTTGCTCGGGGCGGGTCCTCTTTGCAGTAAACCAGGGATAGAACCTATTTACAAGTCATGGTGCGACCCTTACCCCCAACCCGAGGGGTAACCTGGTAGGGTATCGGGAGAAGCAGGGGCCTCTTGACGCCCCGGTGGCCCACCCCACCACACAGGACTGTCGATGTCTCAGGCCCCAGCCCTCACTATCTCGTTTCCCCTGAGCGTCCCGGAGGCGGTCGACCTGGTGGCGCAGGGGCTGCGTCCCCGACTGACGCTCACGATGCGGTCCGGCGTGGTGCTGTGGGGGGTCGCTGTGTCGGTGACCGAGGCGCTCCGTCACCTGGACTTGCCCACCAGCGTCCTCGAGGCGCACCAGGTGATCTCCGGAGGCGCCCTGACCGAGGACACGATCGACCTGAGGCCCGCTCGGCTGCACCTCGTCGACGTCCTCGAGTCCCACGGTGATGGCACCCTGATGGCTCGCCCGGTCGCCTTCGTGCCCACCGCCGAGGTTGCAGGCTGCGGGTACGTGCTGGACTCGGTCGGGCACGGCGAGCTGGCGAAGGCCCTCAGCCGGCCAGACCTCGGTAGAGGGTCGATCGGCTGACGCCAAGGGTGCTGGCGACGTCGGTGACGGTGGCGTCGGGTTCCTCGAGGAGGCGGCGGGCGGCGGCGAGCTTGTCGGCGGTGAGGACGGGGGGCCGGCCCCCGACGCGGCCCTGGGCGCGGGCTGCGGCCAGGCCCGCCATGGTGCGCTCGCGGAGCAGGTCGCGCTCGAACTCGGCCAGCGCGGCGAACACCGCCAGGATCAGCCGCCCGGTGGCGGTGGTGGTGTCGATGGACTCGGTGAGGCTGCGGAGACCCACTCCCCTGGCGGCGAGGTCCTCGACGACGTCGAGGAGGTGGCGCAGGGACCGGCCGAGGCGATCGAGGCGCCAGACGACGAGGGTGTCGCCGGGGCGGAGGTGGTCGAGGAGGGCGTCGAGCTGCGGGCGGCTCGCGGTGGCCCCCGAGGAGTGGTCGGTCCAGATCCGCCAGCACCCGGCCGCGGTGAGGGCGTCGAGCTGGAGCTGCGGATCCTGCTCAGTGGTGGAGACCCGGGCGTAGCCCAGGAGGTGGCCGGTCATTGCCTGATCGTCCCACAACCCGTCGCCGGCTCCGGTGATGGGACGAGGTTTCGGACACGGGTTGTGGGATGGGATAGGCCCTGGTCGGCCACCGGGCGGTGGGTGTGTCGCAGGACCGAGCGATTCTGAGACGTGCGTCGGGGTACCTAGTGCCGTGACAGGCAACGTTCGCCGCCATGCGACGGTCCTGAACCCGGCGTTCTGGGGCAGGCAGGGCCGGGTAGGCGCTCTGCGGCATCTCGGTAGTCGCAGCGGGGCGCCTTCGGCGTCTGGCGACTGGGTGGCGGGGCCGCTCTCGTTTCTCCAGTCGCAACTGCCGGCCAGACAGATCGTCCGGGGCCGTCGGCGGGCTGGTGCCGCCCGGTTGACCGGACGGGACCATCGGGCCGTCGCTCTGCATCGACGAGGAGGACCTTTGACCGCATCGAGACCGCCAGCCCGACTCGGACCGGGTCCCGATGAAGATGTCGATGACCTGGGGGAGGCTGGACCGATGGCACCACCCAACCTGGAGCGTCTCGTGCGCGTCTACCGACCCGCCGACGTGGGATGTTTACGAACGGCTTGATGTCAGCCTCGACCCGACCGGCCCCGACCAGCCTCACGACTTGGCAGCCGAGCTGCTGCCCGACGACGGAACCGTGCTCGACGTTGGGTGCCGCGAGGCCGCGGACCTGATCCGCATCGTGAGGGACCGCAACGCCGCCGGTGCTGGGGTTGAGCCCGTCCCGCTCCACCTGGACCGGGCTCGAGCCGCAGTCGCCGCCGCCGCGCTGGGCTATCGCATCACACTTCATGAGGGTGGCGTCGAAGAGCTGCCGGGTCTCGACGTCCGGTTCGACCTGGTCTGGTGTCGCGATGTGTTGACGCAGGTCGCCGATCTCGACGGCGTTCTGGCCGCCATCGCCCGCGCCCTACGCCCGAGCGGGCGAGTGCTCATCCAGGTCACCTTCGCGACGGCGCTCCTCCACGGGGCGGACGTCGACCTGTTGCACCGCCACCTCGGCAACGTGCACGAGAACCTGAACCGCCGGGTGGTCGAGTCCGCGTTCCGACGGGCCGAGCTGAGCGTGGAGCGCACGATCGAGGTCGGGACCGAGTGGCGCGAGCACGCTGAGGAGCGAACGCAGCCGATGTCGAGGGCGCTGCTCCGGCTGGCCCGGCTCCGCCGCCAGCGAGATGCGCTGGCGGAAGATCACGGCGCCGACGTCGTGGACCACGTCGAGGCCAACCTCCACTGGGAGGTCTTCCAGGCGCTCGGCAAGCTCGAGCCCGTCATCTTCATCCTCGGCCACACGAGGCCCTGACGCCGCTGCGACGGCGGGTGGCAAGGAACCGTCGCGCCGGGACGAGGTCGCGCCACCTGTGCGATGACCTAGGAGGGTCCAGCGAAAGAAACTGCGAAACTCGGCCCAAGTGGTTCGTCGGCAGGGCGAGGTCGGACGCGCGACGCTGTCGGGTCATGTCCACCAAGCCACGCCGAGCAGCAGTCGTGTCCTCTGGCTTCACGAAGGACCTCGACATGGCGGGGTGGCTCCCGTACGGCCTACAGCGGCGTGACTTTGCCAACGCGATGGAGGCCATCTACGACTTTTTCGAGTCGATCAACACGGCGCTCATGGGCCGTGGGCTGGAGTGGTTCGAGAATACGGTGAGAGCTGCCGCTGTTAGCAACGTGATCAGCGATCTCAGTGCCGCGTCGGTGGCGAAGCACTCGAACGGTCTGGTGCTCAACCGCAAGCACAACGGGCACCCAGACCTGATCCCCCGCGGCACCTATCCCGATGACACAGTGGCAGCAGGCGAGGAGGGCGTAGAGATCAAGAGCACACGCGGACGAGTGGCCGACACCCACGGAGCCCGGGCCGGATGGGTGTGCCAGTTCAACTACAAGGTTGACCCTGAGCCCATCATCGCCAGGCGCAATCCAACGGTCATCACGCACATCTACCTGGCGAACGTTACCGAGGCGCTCTTTCGGCGCAACGAGCGCAAGACCGGGCTCGGTACCCATACGTCAACACTCGACAAGTCGGGCCTGGCCGTCCTTCGACAGGGTCTGATTTACCAAGATCCGTCTGTCGCAAAGAAGTAGAAGTCAGGCGGTCCAGGCCGGCGGCGTACCGTTCTTGTAGGCAGAGAGCCGGGGGATGGCCGCCTTGGCTTCCCGAACATAGGCTTCGTCCTTCTCGACCCCGACCGAGTCGTACCCGATCGCGTTGGCTGCGGCGAGGGTCGATCCCGAGCCAGCGAACGGGTCGAGGACCGTGCCCTCGCCGAGCGGGAGAGCGGCCCTGACCACCTGCCGGAGGAAGTTCTGCGGCTTGAGTGATGGGTGATTCGCAAGTGCCCGCTCGGTGGCGCCGGTGGGAGCTGATCGAATTACATCGCCAAACGGCTGGGTGTCGGAGATGCGCCGCAGACCGCCCGTCCGCCACTTCCGGAGGTTGTCGGAGACCTTCCCCTCGCATGGCTTGCGGAAGACCAACCACGGCTCCCATTGCGACCGAGCCATGACGCTCACGTCGGCGAACTCCTCGTGAGCGTTCTTGGGCCGGTCGCCGCCACGCATTGTCTGTACCAGGCGGACGATCTCTCCGCGACGCTCGAAACCGGATTCAACAATGGCCTTCGCCACGAGATAGGACACCAGCGGATTGCAAGCGACCATGACGTGGGCCCCTGGCACGAGTACCGGCGCAAGGGCGCGTCCCCACTGTTCAAAGAACAGCTCGAGGTGCTGTAGATCCTTCTTGGTGAGCGTGGTGAACCGCGGGAGCGGCGCCCTCTTGTTCCCATCGAACGACGGGGGGATGCGCCAGACGCCACCCTTGCCCGAGCGCAGCTTCGCCTTCTGCGACTCGGTGTATTCGACGATCCCGTACGGAGGATCAGTGACGACTGCTTCGATCGATTGCTCGCCTTGCCCTGCCAGCCAAGTCAAGCAATCGCTCTGGTAGAGGCGGGCCTGTCCAGCGACAACGGCTGGCTTCAGCGTCGGCCCTTCCACCGATACCTTCCACGCTCCATACGCTCAACGTTCTCGCCCAGTCGCAGGTAGCTGCGCACTGAGGACTCGGCGACCGGGCCATCGAGGGCGGCGTCGACGGCGGCATGGATCTCAGCGATCGTGGCCCCGTTCCTGCGCGTGGACAGGTAGTCGCGAATGGCGTCCCGAACCTCTCCTGGCTTCCTGCGGGGTGATCTCATGCCCGGAGAGTAGACGTCTCGACGTCAAATGTCACGCACTCTCGGCTGCCAGTGCCAGAGCCAGCTTGCTCAGGATCGTGAGGTCTGTGTGAAGGCGGACCTTTGCGAGACCTCGGATCCTGAGGGGCAGTATCGCCCACTCGTGCTTCAGCCGGCCGAACTCACGCTCGACGGCGCCGCGCTGGTGGTACAGCGACTTGAACCGCTCGGTGGTGCGGGGCACGAGGGGGTGGAGCCGGTCGGCCTTGACCCACTCCGAGACGCGGGTGCACTCGCCCGTGGGGCAGCGCCACTTGGAGGCGCCACGCTTGGCGTCGGAGCCGTCCCCGGCATCACGGCCGAGCAGGTTCTGGCACAGCGCGTCGACCACGACGTGCCCGGCTGGTCCGACGGCGACCCGGACCTCTTCTGACAACAGGCGTCAGACGATCGCCCGCGGCGAGGACCCGGGGCACCCCGCTTCCCCAAGGGGGTGCCCCGGGAGGCCGTCCCCCCGGCCCCTACTGGGGGCGGTGGAGGTCGGTGACGTCCTGGACGGCGGTCCGGTAGAGCCGCTCGAGGTGGCCGAGGTCGGGGCGGAGCCGGTTGAGCTGGCGGTCGCTCAGCCAGGGGAGGTGGATGGGGAGCTGCCAGTGGCCCCAGGTGTCGGGGACCGGGAAGAGGAGGCCGTAGCGCTCCATCCGGACCCAGGTCCGGGTGATGGTGGCGTGGCGGCCTTGGCCTCGGCCGAGACCCAGGTCGAGGGCCAGGTGCCCGAGGTCGACGTAGCCGTAGCTGCGCCCGTCGTCGGTGGCGTCGAGGAGCATCCGGTACAGGAGCGTCGTGGTGGGCCCCAGGAGCGGCGCCCAGAACCTGAGGTAGCCGGTGGTGGGCTGGCCGGGGTCGGTGCCGTGGGCGGCGTAGGTGTCGGCGGGTCGGATGGTGAGGCTGGTCGGGAGGTCCACTTCTCGCTCCATGGGTTGGGCGGTCCCCGTCTGGTGGGGTGCCGCTGTGCCCGCCGGCGAGACCCGACGGTTGGAGCGGAGGGGCAAGCCCTAGGTGGGTTCCTCCCGGCCGATGAGCGGTGGGTCGGCCCGCAGGGCCCGCAGGGGCCCCACCGTCAGAACACGGCGGGAGGAACCTGCGAGCCGACCCTGGGAGGCGCAGCACCCGGAGGGCACCGGGCTTGCCGCTCCGTCGGCCGTCGGGTACGCCATAGGTGGGTGTGCGGCGCCCCGGGACGGGGGTCGCTGGCCGGGTGGAGCGAGAAGCTGCCCGGGGCGGGGGCCTGACCGACGGTGCTGGGACTCGAGTGGGGCGGGACCGACCCGTTCCCCGCCACAGGTGACCGGTGCTGGTCGATCGCAGGACCGTCGAACCGACGTCGTTGCTGCTGGTGGGCCGCGGGGGCGGTGGGTTGGCTGGCTGGCTATGTCGGCCGGGTGTGGTCCTCGACGGCGCAGGCCTCGGCCTCAGGGATGGCCGCCCAGGACCCGCTCCACCGGTCGGTGGACAGGAACGCTCGGGCGCACTGGGCCGCCGCCGGCTCGCTGTCGAAGCGGACCACCTCCGGCGCCCAGGCGATCAGGGCGTCGTCGAGCTCGACGTGGGGACCCGCCCAGTACCCAGCTCGGGGTGCGACGTCGGCGGTCGGCGGTGTGGACAAGACGATGACCCAGCGCATCGGCGGGCCTCCAGGGAGTCGGGGATCTGGAGGGCGCCCCTTGAGGTGTCCACGTGGCCGTCGCGGGGTCGCGAGCGTCGGCCTCGTCGAGGACCGACGCTACTCGGGCCCTGCGACGCAGCGGCGGTTCGGACCGCCCCCGGGTGGCCCCGCCGGCGGGGCGGGGCGGGGCGCAGGGTAGCTACATCTGCGGGCCGGGGCCGCGGCCCGGGCGCCGTCGAGGTGGCTGTGGGCGGTGCCCGCCGGCGGCGCGTCGGGGCCGTGGGTCCGGGGTGGTGCCTTGCCAGGTGCGCCGCAGGGTGGCGGTGGGGCTGGTGCGGCCGTCATAGAGGGCCGCGGTGGTGAAGCGGCCCTCCTGGAGAAGCCGCCCGAAGACGGCGCGGTTGATCGCAGGGCTGGCCACCGTCGCGCCCGGGGGGAACATCCCCTGGAGGTACCAGTCGGGCACGTAGCGGCCGCCGAGCCACTCGGCGCTGCCCACGGCGGCGGTGGGATCGTGGGCCTCGACGGCTGTGAGCCAGCGGTCATCGGCGCGGGTGCGGGCGGTGCGGTAGTCGATGTCGACGTAGAGGGCATGGACCTGGTAGCCGCGCGCTACGGCGTGGTCGAGGGTCGGGGTCATCGTGTCGTAGGAGTGCATGCTGCTGTCGATGATCACGTTGCGGCCCTCCTGGAGGAGCTGGCGGCGGTGGAGCTTTGCGATCGCCGACGCGAGGGGGTGGAGCGCCGAGGAGAGCTCGCGGGGCGTGGGTGGGCCCCCAGCGAGCTCGTCGAGCTGGGGTAGTCCTCGGAGCCGAGGGTGCTGACCGTCGCGGTCAAGGACGAGCGGGAACACGCGGTCCCGGATGTCGTCAGGGTCGACGACGGCGTAGCGCTCGCCCCTGAACAGGGTGCGAGCGGCGCGGTTGCTGGCTTCGGACTTCCCGGCGCCAGGTACGCCGCCGGTGGTGAGACAGAGGCGGCCCTCGGTGGGAACTGAGGCTGTCTCGGCGGTGAGCTGCTCGAGGACGGTGGCGCGAAGCTGGGCCACCGCTCGGCGGGGCCCGGCGTCGGGGTCGATGGCGGCGGGCCCCCGGGGTCCGAGGAGGCCGGTGTCGGCGGTGAGCTGCTCGAGTTGCGCGGCGCGCCGCCGAGCGGCGGCCGCGGGCAGCGTCATGCCTTGGTGGTGGCCTCGCTGAGCGCCTCGACGGCGGCGATGAGATCCAGGTCGATCCGCCCGTCGTGGAACGCCTCGTAGACGTCCTCGACGGTCCCGGGCTGGCTCTGAGCGACCGCGATGTCCTCCATCGGATCGATGCGCAGGGGCTTCCACTGGTGACCTGCGAGCCAGGAGACCAGGTCGTCACGGGTGATCTGGCCGGCCTCGTAGCGCCGCAACTCGGCCTCGAAGGGGGTCAGATCCTGGTCCACGGCCTCCATCGTAGCTGGGGTGTCGGTGGCAGTCATGGGGTCCTCCTGGTGTTGGTGCCGGGCTCGAGGTGGCCCTGCTGTGGCGCCCCTGGAGCGCCAGGGCCCCCGGTGTTGGGCCCGGTGGAGCGGACCCGCCGCACACTCCCGACGGGCGGCGGCAGAGCCGCCGCTGCGAGCCTGCGCAGCGGGCGCAGCACCCCCTTGGGGCCGAGCGGCGTTGCGGCGGGTCCGCCCAGGCGCAGGGTCGAGGTCCGCAGGGCCGGCCCTCTGAGCAGGGCTAGCGCGCCTGGCGCCACCCGTCGGGAGCCCGTGGCACCGTGCCACCGTGCCACCGTTGCACCGTGGCACCGTCGGGTGGACCCCGGTGATAGAACAAACGTGTGTTCCCTGATGGGGCTCCGAGGCCGCCGGTCGACTCGGGTGTCGACTTCATCGTGTTGTCGTATCTGGGTGTCGAGGGTGCAGCACCGGACCAGCTGATGCGCCAGGCCTTCCGCTCGGTCGAGGAGCTCGAGAAGCGACGATCGTTGGAGCGGCTCACCGCCGCGGGCCTCGTCGAGGTGGCCCCGGGCGGTCTGATCGCTCGAACACCGGCGGGTCACCAGACGGTGAGGCGGATCAACACCGTCGGCCAGCGGCGGGGATGGCTCAGGTACCGGGAGTGGGTCGACGAGCTCCTCTACCCCGCGTGAGCGACCTCGGCGGCCGCCGCTTGGCCAGGCCAAGCGTGTGCGAGGGCCCGCCACCGGGAACATCGGGGGCCGATGAGGTGGACGCGCACGGAGTGCTTGGCCTCGGTGGCTGCGGCGGCCCAGGCGGTGGGGTCGCCGCTGTTGCTCGAGGACTACGAGCGGTGGCGCCGGGCCACCGGGGTCGACCATCCCTCGTCGCAGACGGTGGTTCGTCACGAAGGGTCGTGGGCCGAGGCCCTGGAGGCCGCCGGCGTGGCCTCGGCGCGGCGCCCGTACCGACCGCGCCCACGACCTCGGGTCCCTCCGGTGCGGGTCGTGCCGAAGGGCCTGGGCTGAGCCGGGGCCGCCGCCCGGGCCCTCGGGGCGGGAGGGGGAAGTGGCCCGAGGGCGGCACCAGCACCGCCATGATCACCGGCTGCTGGCCAGTCCAAACCAGCCCGCGGCGACGTCCCGGCGCGGACTGACAGACCATCCCCCACTCCGCGCGGGTAAACCCGCGATACTCGGCGCATGTCACACCGCAGTGGGCCCACGCAGCCTGAGAGTGCCCGCCGCCGCAAGGCGGTGGCGTTTCGGGTGGATCCGGAACGGCTCAAAGCGTTGCGAGCCCAGGCCGAGGCTGAGGGGTTGTCCCTCGCTGCCTACACCGAGCAGCTCGTCCTCCGCGGTCTCGACGACAACGGGGAGGTTGCTCAGGCGAGTTAGCCCCTGACGCGCAGAAGCCCCGACCAGTTGGTCGGGGCCCCCACCGTCGGCCCACATCACGAGCCGCTTAACAAGCACCCCTGAGTGTACCGGGTTTCCCGGTCTGGGGGAAGCGCCGTGGGCCAACGGTTTGGTTCAGCGCGCCCTCGAGCGAACCCCAGCAGGGCTGGATGACATCAAGAGCCGGATGCTCCGCGAGTGGAGCGGTTCACCCATACGAACTGGGACCGGCCTGCTGGTGGTCTCGTCGCCCGTGTATCCGTTGACCCGGAGAGCGCGGCGCTCGAGGCAAGCAGCACCCCTGCTCCGTCGGCCTGGCCGGCGGAGGGGTGTTGTGGGCTGCCTGGGAGCAGCGTCACGCCGGCGTGGTCGGGCGGTCTGGGGTCCGGAACGAGCGCCCAAGTGCTCGGCGTCAGTCAGGCTCGTCACCTCCTCGGTGGCGGCTCGGACGGTCGGGTGACGCGTACACGTTCTGGCGCAGGCTCCAGCGCACGACTAGCACCGTGAGCTGGCCACCCCCCTTGAGGCCCGGGGACACAGGGCAGCGGGTGTCGTCGTCGAGAGATCGACCGACGATGGTGAGCGAGGGCTACCCGGTGACTGCCACGGTGGTCGACTTCGCACGCACGGTTGTGCTGCGTCCCCTTGTCGGAGCTGTGGATGGCGTCGAGCAGAGGAACCGCCTACGGCGGTGCTCAGCGTTCATCCCACCCGATAGGGGTGCGGTGCGCGCCTTTGCGGACGCAGGAGATGATGGAACCTCGTCAGCCCTGCTTCGCAGGGACTGACGAACGGGGGCCCACCGCTCCCCCACCGCTCCCCCACTGCGCCGGCGCTGTGTGGCCCCGTGAGCCGTCTGGCGCCTCGGGTCGGGTGGGAAGGTGCGGAGGTTTCGGTCTGCTCGTCAGAGCGGCTCTGGGCGGTCAGGAGGCCGGGGCGAAGTCGGTGGAGCAGAGCCCGCAGGTGATGGGGCCGGCTGCTGCGACGGTGTCCGAGGCGCGGATGCGGCGGCCGCAGGCGCAGGTGAGCACGACGCCGTTGTTGTTGCTGGCTCGGCCACCGGTCGGTTCGGGGTGTCGGTAGGCGGTGATGGCTTGTGCGAGGTCCTCGAGCACGGCCCGGTAGGCGGTGCGGGTGGCCTCGCTGAGGGTCGTGGTGCTCCAGCCCCGCGTGGGGTGCTGGGAGACGACCAGGCCGAGCTCCTCGGCGATCGTGCGGTACCGGGCGTTGTGGTAGCGGCCACCTCGGCTGGTGTCGCGGACGCCTCTGGCGTCGGCCAGGCCGTGGGCGGCCTCGTGGAGCAAGGTGTCGAGCAGCTCGGCGGGCCCAGCCCGGAGCCCTTCGCCCCCGACGAACAGCTCGGCCAGCGCGCTCCCCTCCCCTGTGGCGGGCACCCACCGGCGGGCCGCGTAGTGACCGAGCCGGGTCCGGCCCCGTTCCCCGTGGGTGCCTGACCCGATCGTGAGGACGACCGCCGGGACCTCGGGGTGCCGCCGGCGGATCTCAGCCCAGGTCGCGGTGACGGCGTCGACGAGGCGGGGCGTCACCTCCTTTGTCACGTACGTGACAATACCGTTCGTTGGCTCCGAGGGCGGTGCGGGCATGGCGGTCCTTCCTGTGGTCGCCCGTGCTGGGGGGCAAGGCTCTGCCTTGCCCCCCTAGGAGCCGCGGTTGGTGGGCGTGTCGGTCGGCGGTCAAGGTCTGGCCGCCCGTGTCCGGGGACCGCCCGCAGGGCGGCGGAGCCCTAGCGAGGAGCGCAGCGAAGGAGTGGGTCGCCGGACGCGGGCGGAGGCCCCCCAGGGGCCGGTCCATGGCCTTGACGGCCCGGGAGGGGCCCGAAGGGCCCGGCCGACCTGCCCACACGTTGTGGTCGATCTGGAGCTGGGTGGTGGAGCGGTGGCGTCGGTGCCGTGCCGGTGCCCGGGGGGTCAAGACCGCTCCCCTCCTCGCTGCGCTGCGGTGCTGCGCGCCGCCTGCGGCGGCCGGGAGGTCTGGACCCCCCGGGCCCTTCGACCCGCGGGCGGCGGCCAAGCGGTCGAGGAGGTGTCCTCGACCGTGCCGGTCGAGCAGTGGGACCGTGCCCACGGTGGACCGTGGGCCAGTGGGCGGCGTGGTCCTCGGCGTGGGGCTCGCTCAGTCGACGCCTGGCGGTGGCTGGTGGCGGGCGGCGCCGCCGAGGAGGGCAGTGGGGTAGCGGTAGGCGGTGTGCCCGGCGACCTGGCGTGCGATCTCGAGGCGCCTGCGGGCGTCGGCGACGTGGGTGGTGTCGTCGTAGACGGCCTCGACCTCGGCTTCGAGGGCGGATCGTTCAGCCATCGGCCGCACGGTGTCGGCCAGGCCGGCGAGTGGGCTGTCGTCGAGGCGGTCGCAGATCTGGAGGATCTGGCCGGCTTGGCCCGTCTCGCGGGCGTGGTGCGCGGCCCGACGGCGTTCTCGCTCGGCCCGAGCCCAGGGATGGTCCGACAGGAGCCACTCGTAGGCGGCGTGGTCTGCCAGGTCGAGGTGGGGGAGTGGCGGCCAGGAGGCTGGAGTCACGGCGACGTCCTTCGCTGGAACTGGACCCCACGGTACCACGGTGGACAGTGGGCACGGTAGGCCGTGCCGGCGGCGGATCGGGGTCAGTAGGCGAGGTCGCGGGCGGCGGCCTCGATGCGGGAGCGGGTCGCGGCATCGGCGGCAGCGATGACGGCGCCGGCGCGCAGGAGCTTGGTCATGGGGACGTCGGTGTCGAACGACCATTGCCGCAGGGCGGCGTACTCGTCGGGGTCGATCAGGTCGATCGTGAGCCGCTTCTTGGTGGCCGCCGGCCTGGGCGCGGCTTCGGAGGCCGTGGGCCGGGAGGCGGCCTTGGTGGCTCGGGCGCTGAAGGCGTTGGGCTTGCTCATGCGGGGGTGGCCTCCAGTGCGAGGATCTCGGTGAGGGCGGCGTCGTACTCGGGAACAGCGACGGGCTCGGCGCCGAAGCTGAGGCCGATGCGCTCGCGCATCGGGATCTGAGCGGCCAGGACGGGGTGCCCGGCGTCGGTGAGGGCCGGGCCGGCGTCGAGGGCAGCTCGGGTGCCGCTGCGGACGCGGGTGAGGAGCACGACGTAGGGCACATGGCGCACCGCGCCGACCCGTTCGACCATGGCAACGGTCTCGGCCAGGCGGTCGATGTCGCCCAGCTGGGGTGGGCAGGGGATCACGGCGACATCGGCGGCCATGATCGCCCCGTCGATCTGTGGGGCGTGGGCGGCACCGGGGGGTGTGTCGATCACGATGTGGTCGTAGTGGGCCCGGTGGCTCTCGACCCGCCTGGCGAGGTCGGCGACGGGCAGGGCGATGACATCGGGGCCGAGGTTGGGCGCACCCTCGGACCAGGACAGGGCGGAGTGGTCGGGGTCGGCGTCGACGAGGAGCGTGGGCCCGGTCTGGGCCAGCGCCCGGGCCAGGTAGATGGCGGTGGTCGTCTTGCCGACCCCGCCCTTGCGGGAGACGATGCTGAGGACGGTCACGGCGCCACGGTAACCCGTGGCACCGTGCACACGGTGGACCGTCTCGGCCCGGAAGGCGAGGTCTGGCGGGTGAGCGCAGGCCTCGAAGTCGGTCCCCACGGGAGCGGTCAGCCGCTGAGGGTTACGGACCCCCCGGGTGCGGGCCGCTACGGGGGTCTCGACGCTTCCTCCGGCCCCGGTGCCATGACCACCCTCGCCT
>NZ_CP050949.1 GCF_019443745.1 Iamia sp. SCSIO 61187 | reverse complement strand
AAGCCACGGTTGGAGCCCGGCGCAGGCGCGGCCGGCGGTCCTCCGGCAGCTTCGATGGACGGCGACATAGGCCCGTCGTCGTCCTC
This sequence comes from Iamia sp. SCSIO 61187, assembly GCF_019443745.1. Lineage (NCBI taxonomy): Bacteria > Bacillati > Actinomycetota > Acidimicrobiia > Acidimicrobiales > Iamiaceae > Iamia > Iamia sp. SCSIO 61187. The sequence goes on along the minus strand of NZ_CP050949.1, from coordinate 77,166 downwards.
CGCCGAGACATCCTCTGCTGGCGGCCGGGCCCGGCACGGGTGCCAGGTGACCGGCGTCGAGGGAGCGTCACCATCGACGCCCCGGAGCGGCCCGTGCAGCCGTCCGCGTGGCTCTGTCGGGGAACGGCGCCGTAGCGTCCCGCGATGGCCGATGGCGACGACAGCCCCGACCCCGAGGACGACGCTCCCAACGACGAGGCTCGTGACGACGCGACCGACCATCCGAGGGCGACGCCTCCTCGTCGCACATTGGATGGAAGAACCTTGGCGACGTGCGCCGTCATCGCGCTGGTCGCAGCGCTGGTCGCGGGCTTCGTCGCCAGCCGCCTCACGGACGACGACGGGGACGAAGGGGAACCCGGACCGGGAGAGCTCACGCTCGCTGAGGATGCGCCCGACCTGGCCCTCCCCCGGCTGGGTTCGGACGAGGAGGTCCGCCTGACGGACTATCGCGGTCAGCCGTTGGTCGTGAACTTCTGGGGTTCGTGGTGCGTTCCCTGTGTCGAGGAGATGCCCGATCTGGAGCGCGTGTTCCAGTCGGTCGGCGACCAGGTTGCCTTCTTGGGTGTGAACGTCAACGACTCCGTGGAGGCCGCAACCCGCATGGTCGCCCGGACGGGCGTGACCTACGACCTGGCGCAGGACGTGGACGGTGCCCTCGGTCGCGCCCTCGAGGTCACCACGTTCCCGACGACGTTCCTCATCGACGCCGACGGCACCATCGTCGACGTCTCGCGACGCGAGATCTCGGCCGAGAGGCTGTGCGAGAAGATCAACCAGTCGCTGCTCAACCAGTCGCTCGAGGAGTGCGGGTGAGCGCCGCTGGCGACGCATCGGCTCGCTGGTTCCGAGGCGTCTGATGTCGAGTGCCGATGTTATCGTCGCCCACCGATGCTAGGTGCGCCAGAACTCACGCCGCATCCTCGGTGCGCACCCCTATCCGCTCTCGAGGACGGTGACGGCCGGACTGGCGAAGCGCTGCGACCCACCGAGCTGCGCCAGGCCGACAACTCGACGTATCGGTTCCGAGGGTGAACTCGGCTCTCGGCACCGCGGGTGTCGCCCTCGCCCTCGTCGCCTCGCTCGGCGGCATCCTCACCGTCGTCGTCGCCCAGACGAAGGGTCGGCCCGCCCTCCTCAAGCAGATCCCCGCCTTCGTGGGCTTGGTCATGCTTGGGGCTCTGCTGGCCGTCGCGGCGCTGCAACGGGCACTCATCACACGCGACTTCTCCGTCGATTTCGTCGCGCAGAACGGCAGCCGATCGACGTCGTTGCCGTTCACGATCGCGACGATGTGGGCTGCGCTGGAAGGCTCGATCCTGCTCTGGGGGCTCGTCCTCGCTGGCTACCTGGTGGCGGTGGCCTGGAAGTTCCGGACCCGGCTCGACGATCCGGTGGTGGCGTGGGCCATGCTGGCCCTGTTCGTCGTCACTGCCTTCTTCTTCGGGCTGATGGTGGGTCCGGCCGACCCCTTCGGCACCGTGGCCAACCCGCCCACCGAGGGTCCCGGGCCCAACCCGCTGCTGCAGGACCACCTGCTGATGGCCTTTCACCCGCCGATGCTCTACCTGGGCTACGTGGGGGTCACCGTTCCGTTCGCCTTCGCCATCGGCGCCCTGGCCACCGGCCGGGTGGGTGAGGGCTGGCTGGTCGAGACCCGTCGCTGGTTCCTGTTCGCCTGGGGTTTCCTCACCGTCGGCATCGTGCTCGGTGCGTGGTGGAGCTACGAGGTGCTCGGCTGGGGCGGGTACTGGGCGTGGGACCCGGTCGAGAACGCCTCGTTGCTGCCCTGGCTCACCGGCACCGCCTACCTGCACTCGGTGATGGTCCAGGAGCGGCGCGGGATGCTCCGGGTCTGGAACCTATCCCTGCTCTGCGCCACCTTCGCCCTCACCATCCTGGGCACCTTCCTCACCCGCTCCGGCGTCCTCGACTCCGTCCACGCCTTCAGCGAGTCGACCATCGGCCCCCTCTTCCTCGGCTTCTTCGGCCTTGTCGTGGTCGTCACGCTCGGACTCATCGGCTGGCGCGGCGAGCAGCTCCGCGCCCCGGGACGCATCGACTCACCCCTGTCTCGCGAGGCCTCCTTCCTCGCCAACAACCTCCTGTTCACCGGGTTCGCCTTCGTCGTGCTGTTCGGCACCGTGTTCCCCCTCATCGCCGAGGCCGTCGATGACCGGCGGGTGTCGGTCGGCGTGCCCTACTTCAACCGCATGGCCGGCCCCATCGGCCTGATGCTGCTGTTCCTTATGGCGGTCGCCCCGGCCCTGCCATGGCGCAAGGCCTCGACCGAGACCCTGTCGCAGCGCCTTCTCTGGCCGGCCTGGTTCGGCGTCGGCGTGGTCGTCGCATGCGTCGCCGCCGGCACCCGGGGCATCGTCCCCCTGGTCGCATTCGGCCTGGGCGCCTTCGCCGGCGCCGCTGCCCTCCGCCAGGTCATCCTGGCCACCCGGCGCAACGGCTGGCGCGGCCTCGTGGGCCGCACCAACGGCGGCATGATCGTCCACTTCGGTGTGGTGATGATCGCCATCGGGCTGGCCGCCTCGGGGTCGTTCGCCGAGCAGGCCGAGGCCCGCATGGCCCCGGGCGACACCCGCACGATCCACGGCCACGAGATCACCTACGTCGGCTACGAGGAGCGCGACTCCGACCCGACCCGCCTCGTCCGGGCCACCGAGGTCCGCGTCGACGGTCGGACGCTCGAGCCCCGGCTCCAACGATTTCCGAACGCCAGCCAGGAGATCGGCAAGCCGGCGGTGCGCTACGGCATCGGCGACACCGTCTACGTCGCCCTCCTCCAGGCGCCCCGTGAGGCCGACGGCACGATCCTCCTGCGGGTCATCGTCCAGCCCCTCGTCGGCTGGCTGTGGGCCGGCGGCGCGGTGATGGTCCTCGGCACGATCCTGTCCGCCTTCCCTGGGCGCCGCCGCCGGGGCACCGAGCCCACCTCCGCACCGAGCCGCTGGGACCGCCGGCCCCACGACGACGACACCGACCCAGTCCTCGGCGGCACCGGCGCCGCCGGCACCGACGAACCCGACGAGCAGCGCGAGCCGGTGGTGACGACATGACCGATGTCCACGCCGACCCAGCCCTTGACCCGGGGGAGGACGACGAGGCCCCGGCCCGACGCTGGCGGGTGCTCGGGCTGCCGGTTCCGGTGGTGGTCGCCGGCGCTCTCGGCGTTCTGATGGTCCTGCTCATCGTCCTCCTGGCCACGCGCGATCCGGCGTCCGACCGCCAGGTCGACAGCCCCCTGCTGGGTCGGTCGGCGCCACGCATCCAGGGCACGACCATCGAGGGCCGAGAGTTCGACTCGGCGACCTACGACGGCCGCTGGCTCGTCGTGAACTTCTTCGCCACCTGGTGCGTGCCCTGCATCGAGGAGCACTCTGAGCTTGTGGCTTTCCAGCAGGCCCAGCGCGAGGCCGGACAGGCCAACGTGATCAGCGTCGTGTTCGACGATGATGAGGCCTCCGTGCGCCGGTTCTTTGATCGCAACGGCGGCGACTGGCCAGTCGTCCTGGCACCGTCGCAGGTCATCGCCGACTGGGGCGTCCGCGGAGTCCCCGAGTCCTTCGTCGTCGACCCCTCCGGCACGGTGCGCTACAAGCTGATTGGTGGCGTCACCGCCCAGGGCCTCAGCAGGCTGGTCGGTCCGTGACCGGGACGTCCACCGTCGAGCCCATCTGCCTGGACTGGTGCGGGTGATGGAGACCGTCACGCTCCCCCTCGTGGCCGTCGTCGCTGGGTTGGTGTCGTTCAGCTCGCCGTGCTGCCTTCCCCTGATCCCGGGGTACCTGTCCTATGTCTCGGCGCTTCCGGTGTCCGAGCTGGGTCAGCGATCGTCCCGACGGATGACGTTGCGAGCGGCGTTGCTGTTCGTCGCCGGGTTCACCGCGGTCTTCACCGCGTTGGGCGTCGGCGCCACGGTGGTCGGCTCGGCCCTGCTGCGCAACCAGGACACTGTGGTGCGCTGGTTCGGAGTGGTGATCATCCTGCTCGGCCTTTCGACCATGGGACTGTTGAGGCTCCCGGTCCTCCAACGCGAGAAGCGGGTCGACCTGGCCAGAGTGCCGCGCGGCCCGGCGTGGGCCTTCCCGATGGGCATGGCCTTCGCCGCGGGATGGGCGCCGTGCATCGGGCCCGTCCTCGCCACCATCTTGGCGACGGCCTCGGTCGCAGGCAGCGCCTGGTGGGGCGGCATCCTGCTCGCCCTGTACTCAGCCGGGCTCGGCATCCCGTTCGTGCTCCTCGCCCTGGGGTTCAACCGTGCCAGCAGCTCGATGGACTGGCTACGCCGCCACAGCCGTCGCATCGAGATCGCCGGAGGAACCCTCCTCGTCGTCGTCGGAGTGATGTTCATCACCGGCCGTTGGCAGGCACTCTTCCGGCCCATGCAGCGATGGTTCGCCCAGTGGGGCTGGCCACCGATATGAGGCCTGCGACGAAGGTCGTCGCCACTGCACTCACGGTCGCGATGTTTGGTTGCAGCAGTCCGGCCCCGGCGGAGCAGGAAGGGGAGGAGGTGGTCGCCGCCGTGTGCGAGGCTCGAGCCGCGGCCGCTGGGGGCGACGCAGACGGGGCTCGCCGGACCTTCGTCAACAACGCTCACGGACGCCTCCACGAGCTGGCGGCGGAGACAGGCAGGGTCGACCGGCGCGCCGAGGCTCGGTTGCTAGAGGCGAAGCAGCGTGTGGAGGCGGTGCTCGAGGAGCCTGGGCCGGACTTCGCCGATCGCCTGGAGAGGCTCGCGGTCGCCGCGGCCGAAGCAGCCGAGGTGGTTGACGACGAGCGCCCGGCCGGGTGCTAGGTCATGAGAGGTTCATGAGACTCCCAAGAGCAGCCTTCCTCGTGGTCGCCCTCGCCCTCGCAGCGACCCTTCTGGGATGTTCCGACGGAGGCGGAGGCTCTCGCGACTCGGGTCAGGCAGACGGTGGTTCCGCTCCGGCTGCGCTTCCGGCGAACTTCGATCTCGCCGCTGACAGCCCTCAGCCTTTCCTGCTCGGGCTCATCGGTGCCGGCCAAGAATCCATCGCCTACGGGACGATCGATCTCGCCTTCGAGTTCGTGGGGCCCAGAGACGACCCGCTGTCAGAGCCTCGGCCTGGGCAGTCGGCGTCGGCGTCGTTCCAGGCCGTCTCGGGCAAGCAGATCGATCCCGCCACACCGGGGCCGAAGGCAGTGTCACCATCGACCGCACGGGGCGTCTACGCCACCGAGCCCCTCAGCTTCCCCGACGCTGGCTACTGGAACGTGTCCACACAGCTGTCCCTCGAGGAAGAGCCGGTCACGGTGACGGCAGTGTTCGAGGTGCTGGAGGATCACAAGGTGTCGGCGGTCGGAACCCCTGCGCCGAGAACCGAGAACCCCCTCGCCGGCGACGACGCCGTCCCTCCGGCAGCGATCGACTCCCGCGCTAGAGACGACGAACCCATCCCCGATCCCGAGCTGCACGAGATCTCGGTTGCCGACGCACTCGCTGCGGGTCGTCCGTTCGTGGTCGTGGTGTCGACGCCCACCTACTGCACCAGCCTGTTCTGCGGCCCCATCACCGACACCGTTGGCGACCTGTCGGAGCGGTACGCGGATCGGATGGAGTTCGTGCACCTGGAGGTCTGGGCCGACTACGAGGGCCAAGACCTCAACCCCGCCGCTGCGGAGTGGATCCAGCAAGAAGACGGCGAGGGCAACGAGCCCTGGACCTTCGTCGTTGACGCCATGGGCGTCATAACGCACCGGTTCGACAACTTCGCCAACGAGGACGTCCTAGAACGGGCGATCGAGGACACGTTGGCGGCCTGACGTCGGCCCGGGCGGCGAGCATCCGGGGCCGGGTGCTGGATCCAGCAGGTTCACCATTGACGCATCGGTCAATGGCTATAAGATCGGTGCATGTCGATCATTCGTGATGGGGAGAACACCGACCTCGCCCTGGGCGCCAAACTGTTCCGGGGGCTCGGTGACCCGACCCGGCTTGCCATCCTGCGGACCCTGGCGGGTGGGGAGCGGAGGGTCGTCGACCTCGTGGGCGAGATCGGGACCTCGCAGCCCAACATCTCCGGCCACCTGGCCTGCTTGAAGGACTGTGGGCTCGTTACCGATCGCCCTCAGGGGCGGGCGGTGTTCTACGCACTCGCCACCCCCGAGCTGTTCGACGTGCTGCGATCGGCAGAGTCGTTGTTGGAGGCGACCGGGCACCAGATCGCCCTGTGCCCGAACTTCGAGGAGGGCGTGTCGTGAGCGCCGAGGCGGAGCGGGGGCTCTTGGTCGACGACAGCGGAGCTCACGACGAGGACGACGAAGGCGCCGAGCGGATCTGGGAGAGCCCCGAGGTGCGTTGGTCGGCCCTGTCCGGGTTGCTGCTCCTGGTCGGCTTCCTCATCTCGGCGTTCGACGGGCCCGACGCCGTGGCCTCCGGTGTCTACGTCGCCGCCACGGTGGCAGGGGCGCGGTTCTTCGCCCTCGAAGCGCTCGAGGAGCTGGTGCGCGAGCGCAAGATCGGCATCGAGCTGCTGATGACGGTGGGCGCGCTCGCCGCTGGCGCCCTGGGCGAGTGGGGCGAGGCGGCGATGTTGGTCTTCCTCTACTCGATCTCCGAGGCGCTCGAGGAGTTCACCGAGTCCCGTACCGAAGGTGCGATCCGCGCACTCATGGACCTGGCTCCGAAGACCGTCACCTTGCTGCGCGACGGCCAGCAGATCGAGACACCGGCGAAGGACGTCGTCGTGGGCGACCGGTTCCTCGTCCGCCCGGGCGAGGGGCTCGCCACCGATGGAACCATCATCGAGGGTGCTTCCGCGCTGGACGAGTCGGCGGTGACCGGCGAGTCGATCCCCGTGGAGAAGACCGCAGGGCAGAAGGTGTTCGCCGGGACGCTCAACGGCTCCGGTGTTCTCACCGTCGAGGCGACAGCGACCCACGAGAACAACACGCTGGCCAAGATCGTCCACCTGGTCACCGAGGCCCAGGAGGAGAAGGGCCGAGCGCAGCGGTTCATGGAGCGATTCACCAGCCGCTACTCACCTGCGGTCCTGGCCGTCGGCGTCGCTGTCGCCGTCATCGGGGGCCTCATCGGCGACTGGCACACCTGGCTGGAGCGGGCTGCAACGGTGATCGTGGCCGCCGCTCCCTGTGCCCTCGTCATCTCGATCCCGGTCACCTACGTCGCCGCCATCGGCAACGCCGGTCGCCGCGGCATCTTGGTTAAGGGCGGCGTCGTCCTGGAAGACCTGGCCACCGTCCAGGTCGCCGCCTTCGACAAGACGGGCACACTCACCCACGGGCGCCCCGAGCTCGTCGAGATCCTCGCTGCCGAGGGCATCGACGACCTCGGGGCCTTGGCGCTCGCGGCGGGCGTGGAGCGCGCCAGCGAGCATCCGCTCGCCAAGGCCGTCGTCGAGGGCGCGGTGGAGCGCAAGGTCGCCGCCGCGGAGGTCACCGACATCACCGCGCTCGTCGGTGCCGGCATCGAAGGTCGCCACCAGGGGCGCCGCATCCTCGTGGGCTCCCCCAAGCTGATGGGCGAGCGCGGGTTGTCGCTGGCCGCCTTCGGGGACCGCATCGCCGAGCTGGAGTCTTCTGGTGCGACGGCGGTCGTCCTGGTCGTCGACGACGTCCCACAGGCTGCGTTCGGCCTGGCCGACACCATCCGGGACCAGGCTGCAGGGACGGTCTCTGCGCTCAAGGTCGCCGGCATCGAGCGCACGGTCATGATCACCGGCGACAACCGCCGGACGGCCGAGGCCATCGCCCAGCGAGCGGGCGTGGATGAGACGCTCGCCGAGCAGCGCCCCGAGGACAAGGCGGCCGCCATCCGTGATCTGCAGGAGCGCTACGGCGGCGTGGTCATGGCCGGCGACGGGATCAACGATGCGCCCGCCCTCGCCGCCGCCACCGTCGGCGTGGCCATGGGTTCGGCCGGCAGCGACGCCGCGCTCGAGACCGCCGACGTCGCGCTCATGTCCGACGACCTGTCCAAGCTCGCCGACGCGCTCTATCTCGCCCGGCGGACCCGGAAGGTCGTGCGCCAGAACCTGGCGCTGTCGTTCGCCGTCCTCGTCGTGCTCGTGCCCGGCGCCCTCCTCGGGGTGCTCAACCTCCCGATCGCCGTGGCCGGCCACGAGCTGTCCGAGCTGGTCGTCATCATCTCGGGCCTGCGCATGGCCCGCGCCGGCGCCGCACCGCGATGACCACCGAGCGGACCGTCGCCTTCATCGACCTCGCGGGGTTCACCGCCCTGACCGAGGTCCACGGCGACGGCGCCGCGATCGATCTCATCGACGCCCTCACCGACGCAGCCGTCGAAGCCTGCCGCAAGGCCGAGGCGCAGCTGGTGAAGACCATTGGCGATGCCGTCATGATCGCCGCCCCGACACCGGCCGCTGGGTTCGAGGCGGTGCGACTCCTCTTCCAGGTGGCCTACGGGCTCGACGGCTTCCCGGAACCGCGCGCCGGGCTCCACCACGGCCCTGTGATCGAACGAGATGGCGACTACTTCGGTGCCACCGTGAACCTCGCCGCCCGGGTCGCCAGCCGGGCCGCCAGCGGCCAGGCGCTCATCACGGAGCCCATCTTGGGAGCGGCGGCCGAGGCCGACATCGACGTCGTCCCGCTGGGCTCCCAGCAGCTCCGCAACATCCTCGACCCCGTCGAGCTGTACGCCGTCGAGCTCTGCGCCACCCAAGTCGATGTCGCCGTCGACCCGGTGTGTCGCATGCGCCTCTCCTGCCAGGCGACCATCGCCCGAGTGAAGCACGCAGGCATCGAGCACCGGTTCTGCTCGCTCGGATGCGTCGCCGCCTTCGCCACCGACCCCGACCGCTACATCACCGGAGCGTCCACGTGACCCGCCACCGCCCGCCGCCCTGCCCCGCCAGCACTTCGACGAGGGCCGCAGCCCGATGACAGCGGCGGAGACCTTCGATGTCGTCGTGTTGGGCGGTGGCACCGGCGGCTACTCGTGCGCCCTGCGAGCAGCCGACCTCGGGCTGCGCACCGCCGTGGTCGAACGGGACAAGGTCGGCGGAACGTGCCTCCACCGCGGCTGCATCCCAGCAAAGGCACTGCTCCAGGCGGCAGAGGTCGCCGAACACGCAGCCGACGCCGCCCACTACGGCGTGCGCGCGACCTTCCACGGCGTCGACCCGGTAGCAGTTCAGCGCTACAAGCAGCGCATCGTCGACACCAACCACAAGGGCCTCCAGTCGACGCTTCGCCGCCGCGGCGTCGAGGTCATCGCCGGCACAGCCCGGATGACCAACGCGACCACCCTCGACGTCGACACCGCCGACGGCCTCCGACGGGTGGCTGCAACTCGCGGTCTGGTGCTCGCCACCGGCTCGGCACCACGAGCACTGCCGGTCGAGGGCCTCGACGTCGACGGGCACCGCGTGATCACCAGCGACCACGCCCTGTTCCTCGAGCGGGTCCCCGAACGGCCGATCATCATCGGTGCCAGCGCCGTCGGCGTGGAGTTCGCGACGATCTGGAAAACGTTCGGCGCCCGATCCGTCACGGTCATCGAGGCACTGCCGGCCGTCGTGCCACGCGAGGACGTCGACACGAGCAAGGCCCTTGCTTCGGCCCTGAGCAAGCAGGGCATCGACGTGCGCACCGGGGTGAGCGTCGTGGGCGCAGACCGGTCCAGCGACGCCGTGCGGGTCCGGTTGGGCGACGGCACGGCTCTCGAAGGCGACATCGTCCTCGTTGCCATCGGCCGCGCGCCTGTCAGCGACGGGATGGGCTTCAGCGAGGCCGGTGTAACGCTGGACCGTGGCTACGTCGGTGTCAATGAGTGGTGCGAGACCGAAGCCGCAGGGGTCTACGCCATAGGCGACGTGATCGGCCGCCTCGGCTTGGCCCACTCCTCGTTCCAGGAGGGGTTCCTCGTCGCCGAGCGCATCGCAGGCCGGTCCGTGGTGCCCATCGACTACGCCGGCACACCACGCGTCTACTACTGCCACCCCGAGGTCGCCTCGGTCGGCCTCACCGAGCAACAACTCACCGAGCGCGGCATCCCCTTCCAGAGTCAGCTGCACCCCTTCAGCCACAACGCCCGGGCGATGATGACCAAGGCCAGCGGGCACGTGAAGGTGCTCGTCGGCGCCGAGGGTGGGCCGGTGCTTGGCGTCCACATCGTGGGCCCGCGTGCGACCGACATCATCGGAGAGGCCCAGCTCATCTACAGCTGGGAGGCGCTCCCCACCGAGGTGGCCCAGTTCATCCACCCGCACCCGACCCTCGTGGAGGCCATCGGCGAAGCGCACATGGCCGCCGCCGGGCGACCGCTCCACGGCTGATGGCGCCGCTGATCGAACTGCGGGACGTCACCCGCGAGTACCGCATGGGCGAGGTGACGGTCCAGGCCCTGCGTGGCCTCGACCTCGATGTCGACGCGGGCCAGGTGGTGGTCCTGCTCGGACCTTCGGGTTCGGGCAAGACAACTCTCCTCAACCTGATCGGCGGCCTGGACTCCCCCTCCTCGGGTGCGGTCGCCGTCGCTGGCGAGGCGACGGCGGACCACGATGCGCGGCGTCTGGCGGACTACCGGGCGCGCACGGTCGGGTTCGTGTTCCAGTTCTTCAACCTCATCCCATCCCTGACCGCCGCGGAGAACGTCGAGTTCGCCCTCGCCCTCGTCGACCGCGACCACGCGGGTGCAGCCCGGCGAGCTCGGGAGCTGCTCGAGCGGGTGGGGCTCGGGGACCGTGCTGATCACTTCCCGTCACAGCTGTCCGGTGGCCAGCAGCAACGAGTCGCCATCGCCCGCGCTCTGGCCAACCGGCCCGCAGTGCTCCTGTGCGACGAGCCGACCGGCAACCTCGACGTCGACACCGGCCGCCAGGTCCTCGACGTTCTCAACGACACGGCCCGGCGGGAGAACACCACGGTCCTGCTCGTCACCCACACGGCGCCATAGCTCCTATGGCCGACCGGGTCCTGCGGCTGCGCGACGGACGCATCGAGTACGACGAGCGCAACCCGAACCCGACCCCGCCAAGCGAGCTGGACTGGTGACCCGGCGGCTTCTCGCCCGCAAGACGCTCCGGGAGCTGCGCGCCAACCGCGCCCAGACCATCGCCCTGGCGTCGGTGATCGCTCTCGGGGTGACCGTGTTCATCGCCGCCATCGGCGCCTACCAGGACCTGGCCTCCTCCGAAGCCACCACCTATGAACGCCTCCGCCTCGCCGACGCCTGGTACCGCATCGAGCCGACGGACCAATCCCTCGTCGAGGACGTCGCGACGCGACCCGATGTGCAGGACGTCGAGGCCCGCCTGGTGATCGACAGCGGCCTGCAGGTCGGGCGGGATCGCGTCCGGGCCCGGCTCATCGGGACCAGCGTCACCGGGCCGGCCGCAGTGAACGACGTGGCTGTCATCGACGGGCAGCGGCCGTCTGACACCGACGGAGTGCTCCTCGAACGGACCTTCGCCGAACGCCGTGGCATCGCACCGGGCGACACGGTGACTGCGCTCCTCGACGGCGAGGAGGTCCCGTTGCGCGTTGCGGCGACGGTGGCGACACCCGAGTACTTGCAGGTCACCCCCGACCGCTACGAGCTCCTCCCCGCCCCCAGCAGCTTCGCCGTCATTTTCATCGACCGGACCCAGCTCCAGGAGCTGACCGACAATCGCGGCCAGGTCAACGACATCGTCGTACGCCTGGACGGCGACAACTCCTCGACGGCCGCCGTGGAGGCCGACCTGCGCGGGCGGGCCTCGGTGATCGAGGCCACCCCTCGCTCCGACCAGGCCAGCTACGCCGCCCTGGAGCAGGACCTAGGGAGCTTCCGCGCCATCGCCATCGCCATGCCCACCATCATCCTTGCCGCCGGCGTGATCGCCATGGCCGTGATGATGGGCCGCGTCGTCCGCAGCCAACGACCGCTCATCGGCATCATGAAAGCGCTCGGCTACACCGACCGTACCGTCCTGACCCACTACCTCACCCACGCCCTCGTGATCGGCACCATCGGCTCGATCGTGGGTGTCGTCGCAGGAAGCCTCCTAAGCGGCGTCGTCACCCGCGCCTACACCGCCGAGATCGGCGTTCCCTACACCACCTCCGCCTTCCACCCCGCACTCGCCGCACTGGCGGTCGGAGTCTCGCTCGTCGCCATCGCCGTCGCGACCTGGCACCCCGCCCGCCGGTCCGCCCGACTCGCCCCCGCCCTCGCCACCCGCATCGACCCCGTCGGCCTCGACCACCCGGGGAGGCGAAGCCGAATCGAACGCCTCCTGCCCCTGCCGCTCAACGCCCGCCTGCCCCTCCGCACCGCCACCAGGGCCCGAGGCCGCGCCATCGGCACCGCCAGCGGCATCGCTGCCGCCATGCTCCTGCTGCTCATGGTCCTCGCCCTGCGCGACGCAGTGGATCTCTTCATCACCCGCACGTTCGATGACCTCGAGCAGTGGGACATCGCCGTCACCTTCGACGAACCACGAGACCCCGCCGCACGCGCACCGATCACCGACACTCCCGGTGTCACCGAGGCCAGTCCCTTCCTTCAGGCTCCTGCGCGTCTCGAAGCGCGTGCCCGCGCCCAAGACGTGCTGCTCACCGCCCTCGATCCTGGACAGGACCTCCGCCGACTCCGCCTCGATGGCACGACGATGGCCAGAGCGCTTGCGCCCGGCCAGATCGTGCTCACCGACGGGCTCGCAGACGATCTCGGCATCGACGTTGGCGACTCGCTCACCGCGGCCACGCCAACCGGCCCCGTCCGCCTCAGGGTCAGTGCCACATCCGACGAGCCCATCCCGTCCCGGGCCTACGTCGGGCTCACCACCGCAGCCGAGGTGGCCGGCGCGACCGTCGCCAACGGCATGCACCTCCGGGTCGAGGGCGACCAGGCCACGATCCGCTCGGCTCTCTACGACGTCCCCGGCGTCACCGCCGTCGCGGTCCGCGACGAGCAACGATCCGACCTGCGGTCGCTGCTTTCGGTGTTCGACGCCCTCATCGCCGTGATGCTCGCGTTCTCCGGCGCCATGGCCTTCGCCGTCCTCTTCAACGCCATGACCATCAACGTCCTCGAACGCGAACGCGAATACGCCACCATGCGATCCGTCGGCGCCCGGCCCGCACTGATCGCCCGCCTCCTCGCCCTCGAGGTCCTGGTGCTGTGGGCCCTCGCCCTCCTCCCAGGCCTGCTCGCAGGAACGTGGGTGGCCGCTCGCCTCGGCGACGCCATAGCCGCCGACCTCTTCACCCTCGAGGTGCGGGCCACACCTGCGAGCTACGTCATCGCCGCGGCGGGGGTCCTGGCCATCGCCCTCCTTGCCCTACTGCTCCCCCTACGTCGCGTGGCACGCCTGGACCTGGCGTCCGCCACCAAGACCCTCGGATGACCCCTTCCGAGCCGATCAAGGCAGTGGTCGAGCGGGTCTAGGTGCCGTCGTCGTCCAGCAGCTCGCGGATCGCCCGGGCGAGCTCGGCCGCCGTCAGCTCACCCGTGCGAGTCCCCGCGATGGTCCCGTCGCGGGCGACGAACACCGTGGACGGCATGCCGAAGAGCCCGTAGTCGCGTGCAGTGCCGCGGTCGGGGTCCATGCCCGACGGATAGGCGACGCCGGCCTCGGCGACGAACCCGAGCGCATCGTCCCGGTTGTCCTGGTGATTGACCCCGATGAAGGCCACCCGGTCACCGAACTCGTCATACGCCGCTTGCAGCGCCGGCATCTCCCATCGACACGGCAGGCACCACGAAGCCCAGAAGTTGACCACCGCCGGGCGACCACCCCGACCGTCGAGACCCACCGTCGCCTTTGGGTCCTCCAGATCGGGCAGGTCGAAGTTCGGTGCCTGCTTGCCTTCGCCAGCGCGAAGTTCGGCCGGCCGCGGAGTCCATGCAGAGTTCCCCGCGACGACCGCCACCACGGCAAACCCGAGCCCGATCCACGGGCGACTCCGTCGCCACTCTCGACTCGTCGAATCCGCCTCCGCCTTTCGGCGGGTTCGCCTATGCCCGCTCACATCGGTCCCGCCTGCTGTTCCCGCTCCCCTGACTCCCGCCAGCGACCTGCGCCGGCTCACCGCTCCGAGGTCTCGGCCTGGGACACGCCGATCGGTTCGGTGCCGCGTCCCCGCAGCTCTTGGCGAGCACCGTCGAACACGATGAGCGCCGCTCCTGTGCATATCGCGACGTCAGCAAGGTTGAAGGTCGGCCACCACGTCAGATGCACCATGTCGACAACCGAGCCACCCACCATCCGATCGAGCAGGTTGCCGACCGCCCCTCCGAGCACAAGCCCAACTGCAAGCGGTGGCTGCAGGCGACCCGTCCAACCAGCCCGGGCCAGGCCGACGCAGAGCGCCCCGGTGAGCACGAGGAGCAGACCGGTCGGTGCCGACTGACCGAGGCCGAACGCGACCCCCGGGTTTCGCGACAGCTGGAGCGAGAGCGATCCCCCGATCTCAACCGGCACAGCCAGCGCGGCAGCAGCCCACATCTTCGAGGCCGCATCGACCACGAGGGCGGCCCCCGCGGCGACGACCAGGCGCCGGCGCGCACTCACGCTTCGCACTCGCAGATCGAGGGCCGCTCAGCGCGGGCATGCCAGAGCTTGCGGGCAGTTAGTTGCATCGGCGAGGGATTGTATTATCGCCGATCCGTTATGAGAAGTCGGCACGCCTACGCGCTGGCGCCGAGAAGCCGCTCCGCTTGAAGCGACTGGTTCACCTGCAGAGCGACCAACCCGACCATCGCAGCACCCAGCACGAACTTCCGCGGGACGAAGACCTCCACCCATCGACCCGTCAGCCGACCCACGACGGCGCGAACGATCACCGCCACAACCAGGATGGCGAGCAGCGGCACCACCGGGTTCCACGACCACGCCACCCCGACATCACCGTTGGCCAACGCGAGGGTCCCTCGCGTGCCGCCACAGAACGGACAAGGGATGCCGGCGCTGTGGAGCGGTCCACCTGGGTCGAACTTCGGCAGACCACCGACTCGAAGTCCGATGGCGCCGAGGACAGCCGCAGCACCAAGGACAAGCAGCCACCTGGCGCGATCCGCAGAAGCGAGGGCGACCCGGGGACGGCCTGCCGCTGCCGCTGTCATCTCGATCATCGTCCCTTGCTCCTTCCGTGATCGAACGCAACCTACGGCATGCGACGGAACGAGGTTCTCGCAAGGCTCTCGGCACTGCGCTCGAACCGGGAGTTCGTGAGCCGTGGCCCCTACGGCGTTGTGCGGTCGTACAGGACCTGGCTCACCCAACCGCCATAGCCGCTCCAGCCGCGGCTCTGCCCCAGGGCAGCCACGCGCTCGATGGCCCGGTGGCCGGCAGGTGTGCGCCAGACCCGTTCGCCGTCCCACTCCAGCAAGCCGGCCTGACCCAGACGGCGCATCGCCAGCTCCTTCTCTTCGAGGGAGAGATCGCGGAACGCCTGGCCCATCAGCTGGGCTCGGGAGACGCCGTCCAAGCCCGGCGTAGGCCAGGACGATGTAGTCGATCGTGGGGTCCTCGCCAGCCGAACGGGCTCCGTCACTTGGGTACATGCGTTCCCACGATCGCGCGACCTGCTGCTGCGATCCACGGTCCATCGAGATTTCTTCGGCCGAGTCCGTCAGACGGGCACAAATCGGGCACAAACGGCTCGCCACGGGACCGATCGGGACGCAACGGACCGACACGGGATGGACGGCGGCGGCGGAGCCCGGAAACGACAAAGCCCCTGGTCGGAGGGCGTTTCTGCCTCCTTCCAGGGGCTTGGTGCTGAGCACCCCCAACGGGATTCGAACCCGTGCCGCCACCTTGAGAGGGTGGTGATCTGAGCGGAATCCGCGCCATGCCGCGGCGACAAACTCCCTGGTCAGCCCGCCTGCCGAAGCACGGGCCGTTGACCCCCAGGCCGCTGAGGGACACAATCGGGACACATTCCTGCTCGAAGCCCGCAGGGCGTCGGCGAGCCGACGCACGAGAGCTTCCTCACCCCATCAGGGCCTAGTGCCCGCGGAGAGGAAGCCTCATGCCGCGCCGGATCTACAGCAAGCCGATCGCCTCGTTCGAGTACGGGACCCGCGTCTACGCACCGTCCGAGTCCAGGCCCACCTACCGGGTAATCGCCAAGGACCCCAACGGCAAGCGGATCTTCCTCCGCTTCTCGACCGAGGCCGAGGCCCGCCAACGCGCCCGCGAGATCGAGACGTCACTCGCCTCGTCGGTCACCCTCCCCGGGAGGGGCAACGCCCCGACCACTGTCGGGCAGCTGATCGACCGCTACCTCGCCAGTCTCGGGTCCCGGTCGACCCGGTACGCCGAGCGTCAGGAGTACCTTCTCCGCTGCTGGGTCCGCCCTGTGCTCGATGACCATCCGCTGCGGGCCTGGACCCCCGCCGACTCCGATCAGGTGCTCGACCAGGCTCGCGCCTCGCTGGCGCCGGCGACGGTGCAGAACCTCGGTGCCGCGATGCGTGCGCTCGTCACCTTCGCCTTCAAGAACCGGTGGCTCCCCCGTGAGGCAGACCCGATGTGGAAGGTGCAGTACACGCCGAAGCCCGAGCACCAGGGCGAGGCAACCGGCTTCATCCCACGCGACGACCTGCCGACCGACGAGCAGTGCGCCGCCCTCTTCGCGGCGCTCGCCGAGCAGGGTCATCCGGACTGGGCACTGGCCATGAGGCTCAAGCACCGCAGCGGCCTCCGCTGGGGTGAGCTCATCGCCCTCCGCCCGTGCGACCTGACCTTCTCGCCGAAGCGGAGCATCGCCGTCGTCCGGGCCGTCGAGCAGTCCCGGAAGGGCTTCGCCATCAAAACCACCAAGAATCGGCAGCGCCGGCAGACGATCTTCCCGGCCAGCCTCTGCGACGACCTCGCCGCCTGGTGCGCTGAGCGCCCATCCGACGCCCTCCTCTTCATCGGCACCGACGGCGGCTTCGCCAACCGCCGGACGGTCCAGCGCTTCTGGGCTCGGGCAGCGAAGGCCGCGGGCTGGCCCATGCAGGGACCGATGTCGGCGATCTGGCACCCCCACGACATGCGCCACGTCGCCGCCTGCTGGATGCTCTACGACGTCGGCCTCGAGGCACCGGCGGTGAGCGCAATGCTCGGCCACGCCAACACCGCCTTCACCCTCAGCCGCTACGTCAGCGTCCGAGGCGACCTCGCCGCCACCGCCACCGCCGCCACCGAAGTTTGGTGACGCCCTTGGTTGCCAAAGTCCCGGTACTTGACGACGTCCGCCCTGAGGCTCGCTCGGCAGGGTCAGAGTCCGGCGTCGTCTTCGAGTCCCTCGTTGTCCCGTGGGTCGTCTAAGCCATCCTCGGGCGCAGCCATTAGATCGAGGAACTCGGTGGTGCTCATGCACTGCACACCGCACCTACCGCACGCCGTGGTCATCGCGATCTTGATGGGCATCCGGTCCACCGCGTCGTCAGTCACGACGACCACATCGTGACCAGCGGCGATCATGTCCAGAGCCAGTCCAATGACCTCAGGGTCCGCCTCTTCTCGGTCCGAAGACTGATCGACCACCTCTGGTGCCTTCGCCATCACGGCCGCAACCGACGCCGGATCCGGCTCCAGTGGATGCTGCATACGGTCCTGCATCCCCCTCGCCCACGCCCCGGGCATGTCCGGATGCTGAACATCCGACACCTCCCGGATCACCGACTTGGCTATTGCAACCTCGCCGGCGTCCACCTTGGCCTCAAGGCGCTTGAAGAACTCCCACTGCTTGCCGACCGGGATCTCGGACTTCAGATTGACGATGGTGCTGGAGTCCAGAACGTGCACCTTCACCTGGCCACCTTGTCGCTACCCGATCGAATCATGTGCTCGAGATCGGTGAAGCCCGCGGGCGCTAGATGTAGGTACCCTCCTGCCTCTCGCTGCGTGATGAGACCCTGATCGACGCCACTTATGAACAGATCGGGCACGCGACGCCCGAAGAACCGCACCCGCTTCTCGGCTGCAGGCACGCCGCCGCCAGCCTTCTTGGTGGGCTCGGGCGGCAGATCAAGCGTGGGCCCCGCCAGTTGTTCGACAACCCCAAATAGGCGTGGCCGAACGCCCGTCTCCTCCGCACGGATGGCGGCGGCCCGCAGGCTGACCTTGAAACGGCGAGCGATTCGGGAAATCAAGGAAAACGCGTCCCGCTCGTCGGTGTCGAGGCCCAACCCGAGGGCTGCCGCCATTGACTTGAACGCCTCCGCGGGCAGCAGAAAGGCGGCAGCGAACCTCTCGCACCACCGCTCGACCGCCGGCGCGTTAGGCATCCGCGGGTTGACGAACGAGACGCAAGCGGACTCCTCCCCGAGAACGAGGTGACCCAGTTCATGCATCATCGAATAGATGCGAACTTCGGGCCTGTAGGCCGAATTCACCGCAAGCATCGGGGCGCGCGTGTCGAAGGTCGAGAACCCCCTGAGGCCGCCCCGCCCGAGCTCAAACTGGAAGACCAGAACGCCTCTTTCGGTCAGAGCTCGACGCCACTCGCGGTACGCCGTGCCCGGATCCGGCCAAGCGAGTTGCTCCTCAACCGAGACGCCGACGAAATCTCGTACCACGGCAGCGGCAGCCTCCGGCGAGACCTCCATCTGAGCGGCGGGAAGGGGTTCAGGCTGCTCGTCCGGGTTGTGGTCGATGAGCCAGCTGGCCGCCTCCTGCAGGCGCCGGGCCCAGCGGATCTCCCCGATCTCTGTCGGGGTGAGATCTCGCCCGCCGGGAGCGTGACGAAGCCGGGTAGGGAGAGCGGCCCGAGCCGGAGGCTCAGCCAGATAGAAGAGAGCAGAGGGGCGCTTCAGGATCTTCGCGATCCGTCGCAACTGAGGCACGGAGGGGCGAGCGTCGCCAGAGACCCACGACTCGACCCGCTCGGTCGGCACCTTGAGCCGCTCGGCGAGTCCCGTGATCGACTCGCCGGCCTCGTCGATCGCCCACTGGAGAACCGACGGGTTGATCGGCGCAGTCTGGGTCGGCACTTCGACAGTCTCGCCCATCCCGCGAGCATCCGTGCGCCCAGATCGATGCAGCCTGGACACCTTCACTCAGACGCACTGCTCGAACCGGCTCGCCACAGCTGCCCGTCGACAACCCGACGCCCGCAAGACCGCCCCGCCCGAGCCTCCCAAGGTCCCGAGCTTCGATCTCTAGCAGGAACCGGCCCGCTTCGACAGGCACGCGGGGACGCTCAACCGTTTCCTCGACGCCTTCGCTGCGGCCCGACCCTGGGGCGGGTGTCTCGTAACCCAGCGCTGCCGACGACCGGAAGTCCCAGGGGTAGACGGACCAGGTAAAGCCGACGACGACTGCGCCCTCGGTCTCGAACGCCTTCCTCGCCTTCGGCGGCACCAGTGTGAAGGGCGAGATGTCCACCCCGAGCGATGTCACCTCGTGATTGGCGTCCAGCACCATCAGCAGGCTGAGAGGCGCAAAGGACAACTCCATGACCCACGCCCAGCGCCCAGTCTCGGTGTCGACCTTGAGCTGAGGGCCCACCATCCTGGTTCGGGGTCCCCAGCAGAGTGCGAGATGGATCGCCATGCGTCCCGGTAGGTCGACGCAGGCCCGCTCGAGGATCATGTCGCGGATCTCCGGGTGGCGACCGGCCAGATCCCATCCTCCGCTGAGGCTGCACATCATGGAGAGGACCTGGCGGATGAAGTCCCCCGGCGCGACTCCTCCATCGTCGGCACCGCCGAGCCTGAACTCGATGCCGAAGGGTTCCGGGTTGCGGTCCTGCTCGATCGGCGACGGGAGCTCTCCGAGCAGCTGGGCGGCCCGAGCCGCCCAGGCCTTGTACTCGGTGCCGTATCGCTGCCCGGTCAACTCGTTGCAGGGCTTGCACAACGTGTAGCCCCATACGCCCCCCTGCCCAGAGTCACCTCCGACGAGGTCCAACCCGCCTTCGGCCCTGTTCAGCCAGTCGTCGAAGGTGAAGGACCGGTACTGTCCCTTGTTCCCCACGGCCTGTGGGGGGATGTGCTCTCGGGTCAAATCAGCGTCGCGGCCACAGATCCGGCACCGCCCCCGATGCGGGGCCTGCGGAAGCATCTCGATCGTGGAGTCGAAGTAGTCGGCGGGGGCAACGGCCATGGCCTCCTCCCAGCCCGCGACAGCGGCGGGCGACGGAACGGTTCCCGGTTTGCTCACGGCTATCAGGCCCATCGCTGGGAGCGTACGGGGGCCCGCCCGTCAGGGCCGGCGTGTTCTCGCGCCGGCCGCGCCGCTACGACCGCGATGTCTCGCCGCGCAGAATTCCGTCGTCGTCGAAGATGTCGGGCCGCAGCTTGCGGATCTCGCTGACGAGCATCGAGACGATGGCCATCGCTCCGTTGGCCCGCTCGACGATGCCTCCGGCGGCAACGTGCGTGCCGGGGTTGCGCACGGCAGCGATGAAGCCCTGCGCGAGCTCCCGCCATCCGATCGCCTCGTTCGCGTGGTCAGGGTTGCCCAGTTGCAACGACCCGTTGGACCCGAACGCCCTTCCCATGAGGTCCTTCGGATTGAGGGTTGTCGGGAGCCCGCTCGCGGCACGCACGACCTCTTCCAAGTAGAGGCCGGCGGACCGGATGACTTCGCCCCACCGCTCCCCGGTCACCGCCGGTCCTACCTCGCGCCACACCCCCGGGTCGATGCCGAGCGGGGGCGTCGCCGACGACGACGGCCCAACCGCAGGCGCGCGAAGCGCGGTGCCCGGAGCCCAGCCGAGACGACGCGTGATCAAGTCGAGGTAGTCCTCGACCGACTTGAGACCCGCGTACCAGGCGAGGCTCCTGGACACCTCCCAGGTGATGTCGGCAGGTTTGTCGCCGAGGCGATAGGAGCCCCAGCCCGGTGGTTCGCACGCAAACACGGCGAGGGCGATGTCGACGTCAAGCTTGCTGTCACCACCAGTCCGTTTGTGGACCACCTCGGACAGATCGCTCCAGCTCTGGTGCATCTCGACCGGCCGATTGGGATCTGGCGGCAAGGCCACGTAGCGCTCCGCCAAGTCCACGATGAGGCCGAGGACGGAGGCGACGGTGCCGCTGGCACCGGGGATCTGAGCGAGGCCGGCGATGGTCACCTTCAGCGGCTCGGCCAGGTCGACGAATCCCCCGCCTGATTGAAGGATCGGCCCGTAGCGGGCCGTCCCCAGCATCGGCAGGCTCCGAACCAACTCATCCAGATCGATTCGCCTTCCAAGGCTCCCAGCCACGTAGTCGCCGATCGGCCATCGACCCTTGTCTCGCAGGAAGGCATGGACGAAGTCGATCACCACAAGGGCGTCGGCCGGCAGGGGCGATCGAAGGGGATTGTCCTCGGCCATGAGCGTGACCGTACCGACGCGCTACGACAGCGAACGGCACCCCTTTCCGACCGACTCATCCGAGCCCAGGTGCACCGATCGATGCACCGGCGCGACTGCGCTCGGGAGACGGGTCGGCGGGACCCTCGGGCAACATGGCCTCGGTGATCTCCTGCTGGCGTCGACGCAGGGCCGTCAGCTCGTCGGCCTGGTCCCAGGTGCGGCCGAGCCGCTCCCATGCTCGCGTTGCTTCGGAGCGTGCGCCTTCTCGATCGGCCCTGAGCCGGTCGAGCTCGGCGGGCAGACGCTGGAGCTGCCGCTCGAGGCGGCCGACGACGGATGCCGGGTCGACGTCGCGCCATTCGGACACCAGGTACACGAGGTCGACAGGGGTGCCGGGCACGGACAGTCGCACCTCGGCATCGGCGCCGTAGGCGAGGCGGCGGCCTCGCACCTCGTGCCCTCCGAGGTGGCCCACAGGCCAATCAATCCGTTCGTCGGAAGGCGACGCGCCCGGGACCAGCCGATCGGCCACGAGGCGGTGCACGTGCTCGCCAGCGTCAGGTCGCTCCCGGTGGACGTGACCGTCGACAGTCATGGCGAAGCGGTCGCCCCGGGTGTTTTCGAGGCGAGCGACGGCGGCCTCCAGGTCTGCGATGCGCCCGTCGAGGTGATCGGCCCTCGCCGTGGCCGAGTCGTGGGTGCGGCGGAGGTTCCGCTGGTCGTCGTGGTGGGCCCGTTCCAGCCGCGTGAGCCGTGCCACCTCGGAGTCGACCTTGGCCTTCTCCAGGATGAGCGGGTCGCCGGTGGCGAGGGCCTTGACCTCTTGGAACGAGAGGGTCTGGTCGCCGATGTCCTCAACCTCCCTCTCGCCGAGGTCGCCGCGAGTCACCTGGCCGATGAACGCTGCCTTCCGTTCGAGGGTGTGCCACAGGTAGGTGTCGAACGAGCGCTCGGTGACGTAGCGGGTGATGTGGATCTCCGGGTTCTGGTTGCCCTGCCGGACTCCCCGGCCGTCTCGTTGCTCGACGTCTGCCGGCCGCCACGGTGCGTCGAGGTGGTGGACGGCCACGACGCGGTTCTGGACGTTGGTACCGACGCCCATCGTCTCCGTGGAACCGACGAGCACCGAGACCGAGCCATCCCGACACGCAGCGAAGAGGGCCGCCTTGGCATCGTCGGACTTGGCCTCCTGGATGAAGCGGATCGTGTCGGCCGGCACGCCGCGCCGCACGAGCTGGGCTCGTAGGTCGTCGTAGGCGTTCCACCCTGCCGCTGCGGGCGTGGACACGTCGCAGAAGACGAGCTGGAGAGCGCCGGGACGCATGGTGAGCTGACCGTCGGGGCCCTCGTAGGTGCGATCGGCGGTGGCGTGGTGGAGAGCGGCGACACGCTGGGCGGCAGCGGCGACCTTGCCCCCGTACGGCTGGTCGAGGTCCACGAGGCGAAGGTCGAGTGCCGCCCTCCGGCCGTCCCCGGTGACCTTGAGCATGTTGTCCTTCGAGGGATCGACCGCTGCGGCGCGGACCCTCTCGGCCCGGGCGGCGAGATCGGCTACGTACTCGATGAGCTCGTCGCTGGGCTCGACGACGACCGTCTCCGGCTTGCCACCGACGATGGCGGGCACCGGCAGACCAAGGTCCTCGGCCGTCCGGACGTCGGCCACCTGCCGGTAGAGGCCCAGCAGCTCCGGCACGTTCTGGAACCGTGCGAAGCGGGTCTGCATCCGGTAGCTGCTGCCGTCGGGGGACAGCTCGAGCGCCGTGTGGGTGCGGCCGAACGTGGCGGCCCACGCGTCGAACGCCCGCAGTCCCACCTCCTCCAGCAGGTCGGGGTGTAGGTAGGACTGCATGACCCACAGCTCGGCCATGGAGTTGGCGACTGGCGTTGCGGTCGAGAGGGTGACGACCTTCGGGCCGTGGTCTCGCCGCAGCGCCCACAGCTTGGCGGTGAGGTCCTGAGCACGCTGGGAGCCGGTGGTGGCGACGCCGTCGATGCTGGAGTCCACGCGCCGGTTCTTGTGAGCGTGCGCTTCGTCGACGTAGAGGTAGTCGATCCCGGTCTCCTCGAACCGGACGCCGTCATCCTTCGACTCCTCTGCGAGCAGCCGCTTGTAGACCTCCTCCATCTTCGCGATGCGCCGTTCGAGCTTCTTGACCGAGAGGCCCTTGCCCCCCTTGGACTGGCCGAGCGCCTCACGCGCCGTGTCGATCTCCTCTCCCAGGTACGCCCGCAGGAGATCGGTGCCCAGCGGGATGCGGGCGAAGCCGGAGTGGCTGAAGATCACGGCGTCCCAGTCACCCGTGGCCGCTCGGGCGACGAACTCCTTGCGTCGATCCTTCGACAGGTGCTCGCGGTCGGCGATCAGGAGCCGGGCCGTCGGATAGAGCTGGAGCCACTCGCGGCTGAACTGCTCCAGCATGTGGTTCGGGACCACGACCGCCGGCTTGTTGGCGAGTCCGAGCCGCCGCTGCTCCATCGCCGCCATGACGATGGTGGCGGTCTTGCCGGCGCCGACCGCATGGGCGAGAAGGGCGCGCCCATCCGAGAGGATGCGGGCGACAGCGTCACGCTGGTGAGGCCGGGGGGTGAAGGTCTCTGCCAACCCCGGGAAGGTGAGGTGCGATCCGTCGTGGTGAGGCAGGAGAGTGCTGGCGAACAGCTCGTTGTACCGGTCTGCGAGCCGGGCGGACCTCGCCGGGTCCTCCCAGATCCACGTCGAGAAGCGACTGGCCAGCAGCTCTTGCTTGTCGCGGGCCGCCAGCGTCTCGGCGTCGTTGCGGACGCGCCTTCCGCCCTCCACTGCGTCGGTGACCGTGTGGAGCCTCTGGTTCAGCGCGGCATCGAGCAGGACGAGTGCGTCGGCGCGTGAGGTCCCCCACTCCGAGGTGAGGGCCACGCCCCGTCGGGAGCCGTCGCGGAGGCGGACGGTCCACGAGCCGAGCTCGGCGAGCCGCTCGACGTCGACCCCGACGTCGAGCACCTCGCGACAGAACGCCTCGACATCCGTGGAAGGGATCCAGGTTGCGCCCGGTCGAGCCGTGATCTCGGATGGATCG
Organism: Iamia sp. SCSIO 61187; assembly: GCF_019443745.1. Classification (NCBI taxonomy): domain Bacteria; kingdom Bacillati; phylum Actinomycetota; class Acidimicrobiia; order Acidimicrobiales; family Iamiaceae; genus Iamia; species Iamia sp. SCSIO 61187. Next base: position 52,861 of record NZ_CP050949.1, on the reverse strand, counting down.
AGCTGGCGGGGCAGGCTCGCTTCGAGGGCGGCGACGTTGACGGCGAACCGTTGATCAGTCTCGGCCGCTGCACGGGCTGCTTCGACCCGGTGCCTGATGTTCCCCGAGAGGTACAGGGCCGCGGGAATGAGCTCGCCGGTATCGGGGTCGTCGAAGACCAGCTCACCGAGGCGCTCCCGCGCTTCGGAGTCTTCGACACCGAGGAGGCGGGCGACCCGTCCCAGGGTCACGGTGCCCGTCTCGTCCAGGCACACGGACACGGCTTCCGCTGGCGTCTCGACTCCCTCGCGCTGGCTTGGAGGGGCGATCACGCGCTCGGTGAAGATCGCAGCGGGGCGTGCCTCCTGGGTCGCTTGGTCGAAGTCCTCCAGCGCAGCGACGAGGGGCCAGTCCGGGTCCATGCGGAACCCGCCCATGCGCGGGCGCACGCGACGGAGCACCTCGGCGCCCGTCTCCGCGTCGCGCCGACCGGTGCGGGCTTGACTGGAGCGGTTGAGCGGCCCGTGCTGGCGGACGTAGGCGCGGTAGCGGTCGGTGAGGACCGCCTGGGCCTCTGCCAGGGCCTGATCTGACCCGCCCTCGACCTGCACGTCCAGCACGGCTCTCGCCGCATCCCGGAGACCCACCAGACGGACCAGCTCGCCTCGATCCTTGGCGAACCGAGGGGCGTAGAGGTGAGCGTGCCCGTCGGTGACCTGGCCGACCCGACCGCGGGGGTTCACCACCAGGCTTCCGTCCTGAGCCCAGCGGGTATCGAAGTCGCCGCCGCCCGGCGTGTCGGCTGCACGAGGCGAGCACGCGGTGACGTTGTCGCCGCCGAACCCCCGGCCCTGGGCCAGCGCGTCGGCGACGATCTGGTCGAGCGCCACGGTGAGGTGACCGACGACGGGACCGGTGGCGGTGACCGTGATCTCGTTCTCGCGGTACATCCCCCGCGTGGCCGAGAGCTGTCCCAGGATCCGATCGGGGTGCGACGCGAAGTAGGAGTTGATGCGGAGGTCACTGGTCGCGCCCTCGCCCGTCAGGTCCGCCGGGACGGTCTGCACCCACTCCTCGCTGACCGGCTCGTCACCTTCCTGGCGGCGGCGCAGCACGAGGAGGTCGACGACGACCTCGGTGCCCGATGACTCGGCGAACGCCCTGGCCGGCAGGCGGGCGGCCCCCACGAGGTCGGCGAGTGCAGCCATCTCCTCGCGGGCGGCGCACCCCTGAGCGTCGAGCGTGTAGCGGGAAGTCAGGGCGACCACGAACCCACCGGGCCGCACCAGGTGGAGGCTCTTGATCAAGAAGTAGTTGTGCAACGATCGGCGACCCCGGTTGTGCTCGAGGTCGTGAGGGCGGACCTGCCCGAAGGGCACGTTCCCGATCACGAGGTCGAAGGCACCGTCAGCGCCCCGGAAATCCTCGAAGCCGGAGTGGTGGACGGTGGCGCGGGCTCCGTAGAGGTGCCGTGCGATCTCGGCCGTCGTCGGGTCCAGCTCGATGCCGACGAGCGAGGCGTCACTCGGCGCGAGGCCGAGGAAGGTGCCCGATCCGCACCCGGGTTCGAGAACCCTCCCTCCGCTGAAGCCCAACCTTGTCGCGGCGCCCCACATGGCCTGGGCAACCTCGGCCGAGGTGTAGTGGGCGTTCAACGTGCTCCGCCGGGCATGCGCCCACGCCTCGTCGGTGCCGAGCAGCGACCGAAGCTCGTCACGGGCCGGTCCGTCCCGATCGGAGCCTTCGTCGAAGACATGCGGGACGGCGCCCCACCCCGACCAGCGGGCCAGGACGGCCTGCTCGGACTCGGTCGCCCAGCGCTTCTCGGCACGACAGGCGGCGAGGACGCGCAGTGCGGCGAGGTTGGCGTCGAGCTTGGCTCGCTCGCCCGGCGGGGCGAGGTCGGCCTGGCTTCGGGGCGAGAAGGCGGATGGGCGGCTCTCGGCCGGTTGCCCCGTCTCTAGTTCGGCTCGCCCAGGGCGTTGATGTCCGCCAGCCCCTGGTAGTAGCGATCGAGGTCCGGATCGTCGGGCCCAGTCCTCGGACTCCAGGTCCGTCGCCTCCGGCTGGAAGAGGGGGTGCTGGCTCAGCACGACCTCCGCCGCCGCCGCCTGTGCCTGGGAGCTGCGGATGCGAAGGGCCTCTGGCCCTTCGCCTTCCCGAGGCGGCCCGAGGATCTCGTCCCTCAATCGGATCACCTCGGCGGCTATCTCCTCGCCGATCCGGGCGAAGTAGAGGTCGGGATCGGGAATCGCTGCGAGCGCCGTCGGGCGGTGCCGCTGGCTGAACTCGAGGGCGAGTCGTCCGTAGTGGTTCATGGTCGGGGGCCTCCTCTGCCGATGCCGGCTCGGTGGGAGGGAGCACATCATCGAACAGCGAGAGCTGTTCGACCGGACCATGGCGAGCGCTCCGATCGCGGCTCACAGCCTACGCCTGCCTTCCCCCGCGCCGGCGGAACCCTCCGCCCCTGATCCACCTCACCGGCCAAGCCCTGCGACACGCTGCGGGTGGTTGCGCGCCTGCGTGCTGTCGAGGGCCGCACGAGCCGCCTCAACTCGATCCCGCACCCACAGCTCCTGCTCCCCAGCGGAGGCGACGCGGCGAAAGCCCGCTGTCCCGAGCGCGACTCGGGTGCGATCGCCGATGTCGGAGTCGGTCCTGACGAGCTGGTGGCGCCGCGGGTCGTAGACCACCTCGACCTGCTTGCCGCCCCAGAGCCCTGCCGGCTCTGCAACCCAGCCGACTGGGGCCAGTCGGCCCCTGTCGACGGGACGCATGAACGGCTTCACTGACCCCGCTCTCCTCGGTCAGGTAGCGGCAGACCGGCCCGGCGCGCCAGATACCGGGAGCGGTGGAACGGCCGCGTCCGCACGTGCGCCGGCGGGAGCGTCCCGTGCACGAGCAGGGCATCCCCGGGTCGCATCTGGCGCAGGACGTGGGGAGGCGCAAGGGGCGTTCGAGCCGTCGAGAGCTGCATCGAGCTTCGTCCACCGCCGTCGCCCACCGACCGGGAGCGCGAATCGACCTCGGCCTCGCCGAGGATCTGGCTCACGTACTTCAACGAAGCGCCGTCCGACAGCCCGGCGTAGAAGAGCTTGCTCAGGTGGTTGGTGAGGATGGTGTCCGCCGCCCGGCCGTACGACGACTCGATCTGGGCGAGCGACTGCCAGATCGTCACCAACAGCACGCCGAGCCCGGCCAAGGTCGACGCGTACTCGGCCAACGCCCGCAGCGGCGTGTTGCCCGCCTCGTCGATGACGATCAGCAGGGGCGGATCGAGCGGCTTCCCGCTGGCGGCGACGTGGCGATACACCTGGGCCACGAGGTCGTTGAGCAGGCCGCCGAAGGCCGGCGCGAGGCGGCGTTGATCCTCGATCGGCGAGCAGAGGTACAGGCTGTTCGCGCCGCTGAGGAGCCAGGCCAGGTCGACGCCGGCCCCCTCGGCCTCGCCGCGGCGGGAAGATGCCGCCACGTCCGGATCAGACCAGGGCCACACCACCGTCTGGGCCGTCGCGTAGACGCTGGAGCGGGTCCGCTCGTCCATCTCCCATACGGCCACCAGGCCCTGGGACGCATCCGTCGCGCCGAGCGCCACCTCGTCGTCCTCGTCGACCATGAAGGCGTCGAGCGCGCTGCGGACCTCACCTGGCCCGAGCTCGCCCGGCTGGTCCTGGCGAAGGACCCACTCGCAGACCGTCCCCATGTCCCGCTGGGCGTGATGCGCGACCCACAGCAGGCCCGAGAGGAGGATCTCGGACTGCGACAACCAGAAGTCCAGGCCACCCTCGACACCACCCCGAGGAGCCGCGTCGCAGAGCGCACGCGCTGCCCGCTGCGCGCCCGAGATGGTTCCCGCGCCATCCACGGGCGACCAGCGGGCCTCTCGCCCGATCTGCCTGGTCGACCCCGTCGGGTCGTAGACCCGGACCTCACCGAGCGTCGACCGCCATCCGGCGGTGGAACCCAGCAGATCCGCCTTCACCGAGCTGAGGACCGCGGGGCCGTCCCATTCGAGGATCCCTGACACCGCCGCGCTCGTCTTGCCCGACCTCGACGGGCCGACGAGCGCCACTGCCCCTCGATCGCCGGCCCGTCGCGTCGACCACCGCGAACGGCCCTGCCGGCGGACCTCGGTGGCAACGAGCCGACGGCCGAACCGGGCGAGGATGAACCGCCCTGAGGCCGGACCCCGAACGAGCACGGGGGCGAGGTCCCGCCGACGGGCGAAGGCCGGTCGTGCATCGACGCCCAAGGGCCGGCGCTTCGACGTGCCGACCCGCGACCACGGCGACCAGCGGAGGACAACGGCGCCGAGTACCACGAGGGCCACGGCGACGAACCCAGTGCAGGTCCAGTAGGTGACCGGACCCGGCATCGCGTCAGCCAGGGATGGCCCCCACGCCTGAGCCGGATCGCCCATCCGCCTGGGCATCCGCCCGAGGGCCTGCCCGGCCTCGTCCATTCCGACCAGCTGCGGCGCCCCGGCGATGGCCAGCGCCAGGACCGCTCCCGCCCAGACCACGCCGACAGACGCAAGCGCTGCGCCTGCGCCAAGGAGGACCAGGATCTCGAACCCGCTCAGGCCGTCGTGATGCACGCCCCTCTAGGCCGCTATGACCTCCGAAACATCACGCGGCGTCGTCGTCGGACCCTCGACGCCCGCTTCACTGTCACACCCCCCTCGTACCATCGGCTGCAGGCCGCAGCGTGCGGTCTGATCTCGCAGAGGAGGCATCTCATGCCCCGACCCGACTCTCCCGGCCGCCCGGACGACACGCCCGGACAGGGGCCGCCGTCCGATCCGCCCGGTCGGCCCGACGTCCCTCCGGGTCCGCCGCCCGACCGGCCCGGCCCGCCGCCGGATCGGCCTCGCCCGCCGTCGCCGCCGCGGCCTCCGGATCATCGACCCGTCGGGTGACCTTCGCCCCATGGTGGGTCCGGTTCCCTGAGGTGCTCGAGGCCGAGGAACGCGACCTCGAGCGCCTCGGGGGTCGACCGCCGATCGTCGACGCAGATCTGCTGGAGGCCCGCGGCATCCGGCGGTACCAAGTGCCGTACACCGACGCCGGAGGAACCCGGCACGACCTGGAGGTGACCTACAGCGACCTGCACCCCTACTTCCAGGTGTCGGTACGAAGTGATGGTGTCTTTCGGGTGCACCAGGCCCCCTTCACGGGTCGGCTCTGCCTCCTCCACGGTCAGGGGGTGTGGGACGTCGCCGACACAGCCGCGTCCCTGATCGCAGAGCAGATGCCCAAGCTGCTCGCCGACGCGGCCGCAGCAAACAACGGGGAAGCGCCCACGTCCTCGCCAGACCGCATGCCGAACGTCGACCCGATCACCAACTACTACGACCCAGCCGTACACACCGTGATGCGGATCGACGGCGGCTGGGCCAACGTGATGGAGACGCGGGGCGGTCGGCTGCGGGTCGCTCTGGATGCACAGAGCGCGCAGGGGGCTCTGCGAGGCACCGTGTTCGAGGTCCAGGACGAAGAGGGTGCCGTCCTGCGATCCGCTGATGCCGCTCTGGCCACCCTGTACGTGAACGACCAGCTGATCGACGGCCGGTGGGTTCGGCTGGACAGCGCGCCCGCCGAGGGTTCTGCTGAGGCCGTCCTGTCTGCGGCCGTGGACGCAGACAGGACGCTGGCGGCGCCTGCCTACGAGCGCGTCGGCGACCAGGAGGTGGACCTGATCGGCGTGGTACTCGAGGACGATGTCCGCGCCGACCTGGACTCGAGCACGCTGGTGCGCGGCGACAGCTGGCTCTTCGTCGCGCGGGTTCGAACCCGGGCGCGCCCGCCCGCCAAGCGGCAACGAGGGCGAGTGACAGAGTCTTCCGTCAAAGTGAGTCCTCCAAATCTGCTTCGCACCGATCGTGCTGGACCCACGGACCTTCGAGAGCGGGTGCCGTCGCTTCGGCCGCTGGATGCTGCAACCATCGCCCTCATCGGTCTCGGCGGCGTGGGCGCGCCGAGCGCGGTCGAGTTCGCCAAGGCCGGTGCCGGGCGCCTACGGATGATCGAGTCCGACGCGCTCAGCACCGGCAACGGGCCCGCTGGCCGCTCGGATTCTTGAGTGCAGGGCACCCGAAGCTCGTCGCGCTCGCATCGCACCTGAAGCAGAACTGGCCCTACACCGACATCGAGCTGCTGCCGTGCCGCCTAGGGCAACCGAGGGAAGGCGACGACTCGATCGGAGAAGGTGATGCAGCACCCTCGGATCTCGACACGCTCGACAAGTGGCTAGATGGTGCCGCCCTGATCTACGACGCCACCGCAGACCGAGGCGTCAACTACTTCTTATCCGAGCTGGCCAAGGATCGTGGGATTCCATATGTCGTCGTGTCAGCCACCGAGGGCGGGTTCGGCGGGATGGTCGCCCGGTTCGATCCGAGACCTGAGACCGCCTGCTGGACGTGTCTCATGCATCACTTCGAGGCGGGGACCTTGACCCCGCCACCTCGTGACCAGAACGCCGCGACCGCCAACACCTGGCCGGCCGGCTGCATCGACCCGACGTTCACCGGCGCCGGGTTCGACATCGCGGCGATCGCGCTGGCTGGGGTCCGGCTGGCATGCGCAACGATGTGCGCGGGGACGGACGGCTCCTACCCCGCAGCGACCTGGGACTACGCACGATACGAGTTCCGGACGGCCGATCTCGCCCTGCCCGGCGTTACGGAAGCCTTCACCATCGAGCCCCATCCGGACTGCCAACCGTGCGCCAACCGACGGTCTTCGTAGCCAGTACGGCCGTCGACGCCATGACGGCCGAGGCACGCCGTTGCCACCCCGTCGAGACCGGCGGCATGCTCGTCGGCTGGGACGACTTCGAGGCCGGGCATCTGGTCGTCGCCACGATCATCGGCCCGGGCCCGAACGCTGAGCACCACACGTGGGGATTCACCCCGACGGCGCCTGGCAGCAGGAGCAGCTGGCCCAGATCTACCTGGCGACCGACGGTCGGCTGAGTTTCGTGGGCGACTGGCACGTGCATCCTGCCGGTGGCTTCGGAATGAGCCGCCGAGACCGCCGAACGATGGCTGCCACGGTAGACGAGCCCGACAGCCGCCTGGCGGTGGCGCTGATGGGTCTTCTCGCTCAGGAGGACGAGCACTATCGGCTTGGCATGTGGACGCTGGGGGACCGGCGATGGCCTTTTGGGCTGCCGAACGCGGTCCGCCTACCGACGACTATCTGGACGCCGACGGCGGGTGAGGCCTTCTGGGTGCGGCTGGGCATCGCCTGACCGATCAGGGAGCCCCACAGGAGACATCTGCCGCCTGCCGACGACGACCCTGAGGTTGCGGGGTCTGGGAGTCGGTTCGCGGATCCCGTGTTGGGCGACCGGGAACTACTCGAGACGGCCGGTGTCGCGGGCCCACTTCTCGACGTCGGGCCAGCTCCAGAGGCGGGTGCGGCCCCACATGCCGAGCGGTTCCGGGAAGTCGGGGTAGCGGAGGGCGAAGTTACCGACCGTCTGCGGGTGGGCGAGGCCGAGGCGTTCAGCGATCATCCGCACGTCCACGAGGTCGTCCACGTCGACGTTGCGGCCCATTGACCTGGGACCCTAGACGGACTCCTTGACGTGAGGTCACGTCAGTGGTACTGCTGATTGGGCCCTCGACAACCGAGGGTGCTGAGTGGCCCCGGCGCAGCTGGAACTGCCCGGGGCCGTGGCCGAACCCTCCGTAGAAGGGCCCGACGATGGCTGAGATTACGCGCGCACGCCCACAGGGTGTGCCCGTTGAAGATGGACCGCAGCCGGCGGATCCACCGCCCCAAGATGACGCTGCCATCGAGGCCGGCGTCCGCGTGTCGCTGCTGGGCCGTTGGGAGGTGCCCCTCGTGCTGTGGGCGCACTTCGTCAACTACGCCCGCCGCTACGGGGCCTGACGCAGGACGCGCTCGCCCAGGCCGCGGACGTGTCGCAACAGACGGTCTCGAAGATCGAGGCGGGCCGCATCTGCCCTCATGATCGCCTGAAGGCCCGACTCGCCCAGGCGCTCGAAGCGGACACGGCGGACCTCTTCCCGTGGCCCTCCCAGCTCGTGCAGACCACTGCTGGCGACGTTGCGTGGCCCGCCCTGGCCGGGGCCCCGAGCGAGAGGGCCGGTCATGTCTGACGGGCCGACAGCTGAGGACAGCGACGTTCCGGCCCGGGTCGACCCGGTGGCGTTCGAGCGGCTCCAGCGAGAGGTGACCGACCTTCGCCTCCAGATCGCGGACGAGGTGAGGACGGGGCGACTCGTCGTCGTGGACGAGACGGGCATCGCCCGCCCGCCTCACCGCCGAGGCGGGTGGGGACTGCCGATTTGTGCTGCTCGACGAGGACGGCTTCGAGCGGATCGGCCTGAAGTGCCTCGATGAGGTCGGGGCCATCGAGGTCGCCGGCCGGTCACGAAGCGGCGAGCCCACCCGAGCGGCGGTCGTCGCCCACGACCCGTCCGGCGGCGACGGGTGTGTGGTCGGCCTCTACCTGATGGACCGCGGCAATGAGGTAGCGGGGTTTCACGTCTTCGAGGAGCGCCAGGCAGATGTCTGGACCGAGTCCTCGTAGGCGCTGTTCGCCAGCGGCCTCCCGTCCAGGTGCAGCCACCGGGCGGGGGGTCGCTGGCACACGGATCACGGCGATCACCCCATCGTCGTCGGACGCATCGCTGCCCGCCCCGCCGTGGCGGGTCGAGTTCGTCGTCATGTCCGAGCCGTTCCAGTGCATGGCGAGCGGTCGGCAGGGGTACCACCTAGCCCTGATGCTGACGCCGACAGCGTTGGGCCCGTTCAGCCGCCCGATCCTGCTCGACGCAGGAGCCGTGGAAGGCCTCATCGACTCGGCCTTGGACATCCTCGAAGCCGGGATCGACTTCGTGATGGAGGAGGACGACGAAAGATGGTGACCGACCCGAGCGCTCACGCTTGGTCACAGCGCACCGACACCACGCCCGCATCCTTCCGCGTCGCGGGCTGGCGCTACCTGGGGGTCGATGTGGCGTACGAGCAGAGCACGGTCATCGGCGGTGGCCCGCTCATGTTCTCCGCACTCGCCGGGGCGAGCATGGTGGGCAACCGCCGTCGGCGGGACGAGGCCGGTCGGCTTGCCGCCCCTCGGTGGCGCCCACTCGGGGACATCACCGTCGTCTTCGACGACGCACGCCTGCTGGTCCACCACGAGGGCGCATGGGCGTCGGTGTGGCTCGACGCAATCACGATGCTTCAGGGTCATCCCGGTGGGGCCGGCGTCACGCTCCTTTTCGCCGATGACCCTCCCTATGCCTTCACGGGAGCGTGGGCCGGGCATCTGGCGGCGGCGATCGAGCGTGCTCTGGCTGCCCGCCGCGCCCCGGCTGGCACCTCTGTGGCAGAGGGCGACGAGCCGCGCCGTAGTAGATTGGTGCCCATGGGACAGGACCCGAGCGTCCGGAGCGCCGTGGCCTCGGCCCGGCTGGAGGGCGTCGAGCTGGAGCCCGCTGTGGTGGCCATCCTCGAGGCGGCTGCGGCCGGCGAGATGACCAGCGACCAGGCCCGGCGGAAGATCCTGGCCGAGCACGGCGTCGACCTGCCGACCGAGCACCGCCTCTCGCAGCCCGCGCACGCCAACTAGCGCCGAACGCACCCGGCCGGCCGTGACGGTCGATCCCTTCACCGACCCGGCTACGGGATGCCTGCTCAACCTGCTCGGGATCGCCGACCCCGCGCAGCTCATCGTCGTGGAGGCTGCGCTCGTCGCCGAAGCCGAGCGCTCCCTGTATGCCCACCCGGATCTGATCCGGCAGACCTGGGACGGCGACCACTGGCGGGCGGTCCATCGCTACCTGTTCGGCGACATCTACGCGTGGGCCGGAGAGCTCCGATCCGTGGACATCCACAAGGAGGGTCACCGCTTCCACCCCGTCGCTCGCTTGGCCCAAGGGGTGACGTGATGCATGGACCAGCTCCGGACCGTGGCGACAGGCCCACGGCTGGAACCCGCCGACCTCGCCGACGCTCTCAGCACCGTCCTGTCCGACATGAACGAGGCGCACCCCTTCCGGGAGGGCAACGGCCGCACGCAACGCTCGCTCATCACCCAGGCTGCGGCCCGGCACGGCCAGATGCTCGACTGGTCGGACGTCAGCCCTGCCGAGAACATCGCGGCGTCGGTCGCATCCCTCGACGACCCAGGTGCCTTCGCGCCGCTCTTGAGCCGGATCATGGGCGCGGGCGACCAGCCCTCGCCTCTGCGTCGCGGCGCCTCCTGAGCCTCAACCGGCGAGGCTGCGACCGATGGTCTCCGCCCTCCGTGCGTCGGCGATCGCCGCCTCGAACCGTTGGGGCCAGTCGTCTCCCGCCAACAAGCACTCGTTGAGGTCGCCGTCGGGCGGGCGCACATTGAGAGCGGTGCGTTGGTGAGCCGCCAGGAGGGCCCTGAGGTGAGCGGCGCTCCGCTGGCCCTTGCCCTCTTCCGGGTCGAAGGCCATCACGAGCGGGCCCGGAAGGCGAGCGAGCGCCAGAGCGTGTGAGGCATCCGGACACCCGGTCCCGAAGAAGGGGACGGCGACGTACCCCGCGGCGGCGGCCGACAGCCCATCGATCGCTCCCTCGGTGATCACGATCTCGTCGTGGAGCCGGCGAGCCGGCTCGTACCTGCACATGCGCGGGCTCGGCGCGAGGTCGTAGGCCGGGTTGAGGTAGCGGGTGCGATCGGGACCGGGACGCATCACCCGGATGTGGGCATAGATCGGTTGACCATCGACGATGGTCGGGAGGACGGCACCGGCCGCTCGTGGCATCCCGTCGGGACGGAACTGGCGGCGCGACCCCGTGTCGGCCCCTATCTCGTTGACGCGCAGGACGTCCTCGGGCAGGCCGCGCTCGTCGGTGAGCCAACGAAGGATGGGTGCGCCCGCCGGGGTCCAGAGCGTCGCGGCGCACTCCCGCGCGTACCGTGCCAGACCTTCCGGGTCCCGCTCGCACCGACGCCCGGGTGGACGGTGCGCCGGACCGACCAAGGCGTCGTCAGGGCGCTGGCCGGCCCTCGCGGCCAGGTAGTCGAAGGCGCTCCGCACGCTGCCCCCATGGACGGCGAGCACCAGGTCGATGGCCGAGCCCCCCGCCCCGCACCCGAAGCACCCCCACCGTTGCTCACCCCATCGCGTCGTGTAGATGCCGAGAGGCGGCGTCCGTCCCGTCTGCGCGTGATTCGGGTTCGGGCACGGCCAGGTCGCCGATCGCTCCGTGCCGTGGTGTGGCCCCAGCAGCTCGTCGGCGAGCGCCTCGAGCGAGACCGAGGCCAGGAGGGCAGAGCGGTCGTACACGGCTCATGCCGCCTCGGATCGGCCGTGCATGCGGGCGTCGGTGTCGCTGAGGTCGACCTCGCTCGGAGCGAGCAGGTGCTGGACGAGGGCGCTGCGACCGCCGATGTGCCAGAGGGCGCGGCCTCGCGCCAGCTGGCCGACGACGCGCACCTCTGGCTCGGTGAGGCCGAAGTGGGTCGCGGCAGCTCTGAGCTGGTCCGGTGCCTGGCGCAAGATGATCGTCGTCGCGGCATCGGCGAGGAGGCCGGCGGCGATCTTGGCTGTGCTGGTCCCGTCGTCGGCCTGGGCGGCGAGGTCGGAGGCGCGTGGGCGACGCACAGGTTGGCGACGCCGTACGTCCGGCCGAGCTTGCATGCGCTCTGGAGGTAGGCCGCGGTGTGGCGGTTGGCCAGGAGGGCCCAGGCCTCGTCGAGCACCTGCATGCGCTGCGGCCCCGGGCAGGCCATCAGCTGCTGGAGCCAGCCGGCCGCAGCGACCATCACCAGCGGCAGAGCGTCGGAGTCGACGGGCACGCCGGAGAGGTCGAGCACCAGCCCCGGGCCGTCCCACCGAAGCGGGACGGTCGACGGCCCGTCGAACATTCCGCGCAGCGACCGGGTGAGGAGCTTGTCGAGCGCGTAGGCGACGGCGGACGCGTCGACCGCGACCTCCTCGCTCGTGCGACGAAGGCGGGAGGCCATGTCGGTGGTCGGGTCCGTGAGGAGCCGGGCGACGTCGACAAGGGTCGGTTCCGACCTCATCGGGGCCTGGCGGAGCTGCTCGACCGCAGCGAAGGTCGCTGCGTCCTCGATCGGGCTCAGCGACCGTTCGAGGACGGTGGCGACCAGCGCAGTGCACATCTCGGCCTGGCGGATGGTCTGCTTCGAGGCGGGCTCGTGATCGGCGGCCGGGCCTGGGGCGAGCGGGTTGATCCGCACCGAGCCGCCCGGGCTGAGGCGGATGACGGTGAGGTCGAGCCGCTCGGCGAGCAGGCTGTACTCGCCCTTCGGGTCAACGACTGCGAACCACCGGCCGTTGGGTCCCGTTCCGTAGACCGCGGCCTGGCGCCACAGCAACGTCTTGATGAGGGCCGACTTGCCGTTGCCCGGTTCGCCGAGGACCCAGGCGTTGGGGTTCGTGATGTGGCCCTGGGCGTAGGAGTCGAACGGATCCCAGTAGAAGGCGCCGTTGCCGGCCAGCAGGTCGATGCCGATGTACGTGCCTCTGTGGCCCAGGCTCGCCTGGACCGAGAACGGGTAGAGCGAGCAGACGTGGGCGGTCGTGCCGCGGTGCAACGGGAGTCGCAGTGTGGGTCTCACGACGCGAGGAGGGTCGAGGGCGCGAGGCCCACGGGCAGAGCGGCGGCCCAGGCGACGTCCTGACGCGCGTCGAGGACCCGGATGTCCATCCCGTGCTCTCGTGCCAGCTGCTCGACGATCTCGCCGTGCTCGTCGAGGAGTTCAAGGCTGGGCGCCGACACGGTGACGAGTCCCGCGTAGGCCACCTCCGGGTAGCCGGCGACGAGCTCCTCCTCACGGTCCAGCAGGGCCTGGGTGGCACGACGGTGCCGTGCGTCGACCCGCCGGCCCTTCTCTTCCCGGGTCGTTGCATCCGAGTCCAGCTTCACCAGGTCCCGCTCGATGCGGCGACGGCTCTGGTGGGTTGGAACGGGCACGAGGACCACGGTCATGGCCCGCGTGATGCCGCCGGCGGCGAGGAACGGCTCGAGCCAGCTCGGGGCGACAGCGAGGCGAGGCCAGCTCCCGATCCACCAGGTGCGGTGCCACGCCGAGTCGACACGGACCTCGTGCCATCGGGACTCGACGGCCAGGGGGCCGGCCGTCGATGCGACGACGTGCTGGAGGCGATCGGCCAGTCGCCCGGCCAACGGACCTTGCTTCGTTGCGTGCGGAGCGATCCGAAGGCGAACGAGGCGTTGGAGCGCTCTCGGGTCCAGAGGCTCCGCAGCCGTGAGCCCGGCCGCCCGCAGCCCTCGCAGCAGGGCCTCGACCGAGGTGATCAGCGCTCGTGCCAAGCGGTCCTCGGCGTTGCCGCCCTGGCGACCGAGCCGGTCGCGGGCGACGGTGAGCGTGACGACGACCTCGTGGGTGGTGGTGGCGTCGGCCCCGCGCTGGAGGAGCTCCCGATAGGACGATTCGGCCTCGGGGTGAGGCGTGTCCCGGTCGTGGTGGTCCAGCCAGGCGGTGTGCTCCTGGAGGCCCGCAGGACGAGCCAGATCGGACCACGCGAGGTGGGTGACGACGCTGCGCTCGACTGCGAACTGTGCCAGGAGGTCGCCCCACCCGGCGAGCAGGCGCTCTTGCTCGATCGCCGGTTGGACCACGAACTCGGGTCCGGTCACTGGGACGGCGACGGTGAGGGTCGAGCGCTGGTGGTCTCTCACCGCGCCGAGGTCGCCGGCGGCGCGCCAGTCGATCGGAACGATCTCGAGCCCGTCCAGGCATGGCGGGGCCGGCGCAGGGTCGACCGTGGGCCACAGCGGGAGCGCCGCCTGCCACCGGCGCCCACGCCGGCACCCAGCCCAGGACCACTCGACGAGGAGCGGGACCCACTCCCACACGGCGCGACCGCCGATGCGACCGAAGGCCACGGCTACGGCGGTGAGGAGCGGGGCCGCCGCCACCGCCACGGGCGCTCCAGCGCTGATGGCGAGGACCGCTCCCAGGATCCCTGCTCCGAGCATCACGCACTGGAGGACGCCCAGGCCCAGGAACACCCCCGACTGGTCCAACGGTTCGAGGCGAAGGTGCGGGCCGGTGTCTCAGACATCGCCAGCGCCTTCGGGACGTCCCGGGTGGGCCGGGGCTCTCGTCGGCTCACCACGGGGCGCGGGTGACCTCGGCGGTGGGGATGACGTCGGCGCACCTCCGTCGGCGACGGCCTCGGCGCTTCCGGTTCCTGCGGTGGCGCCCTTCCGGGCGGCGCCGACCGCAGCGGAACCTGCGGCGGCCGCCACGACCGCGGCGGCTCCGATCGGGCCCGCAGCGCCTGCGCCGCCGGCCGCCGCTCCCCCGACCCCGATGCGGCTCCCCCACCCGATGCAGGCTGCCGCCGCTTGCACCACCGGGAGCGGACGAAGCGCCCGCCCCGGCCGGGACCGAGCCGCCACCGCCGAGCTGGCTGATGCGACCCTTCGACAACGACCGGGTGGAGCTGGAGAGCAGGAGACCTTGCTGGGCCGCCCGCGCGGGTCCACCCCGGACGCCCTGGGACACCACCGCCGCCTCCGTGAGCGGCATCAGCTTCGCGATCAGCAGCGGCGAGAAGGCGGCCACGCCAAAGGCCGCGGCGGCCGTGAGCAGGATGCCGACTGCCTGGCCCACCGATCCCTGCGGGTCCTCGGCGAAGGCCTCAGGGGTCGGAAGCGCCGTGACCTCGCCACCGGACCCGGCGCCGACGGCAGCCGCCGCAGCGACGGCCAAGGCCACGGCGATGACGAGCTTCGACAGGATCAAAGCGCACAGCAGCTCCAGCAGCTTGCGGGTGGCGCCTCTGGTGGCCGGCCACAGGCGGGCGGCGAAACACCAGCGGCGCCAGGGCCACGACGATGTAGATCAGCGCGGATCGGATGACCAGCTCGGCCATGAGGACCAGGCCCGCGCACACGCTCACCAAGCCGAGGAGGAACACGACAAGGGCGGTCGAGGTCCCGCCCTGAAGTCGTTCACAGCGAAGCGACGACCGCGCCGAACTCGGCGATGTCCTGGAATCGACAGGAGGTGGCCCGAGAGTGCGTCGGTCAGGGCAATCAGCGCCTGGGTCAACGTGACGAGGCCGACCATGCCGAGGATCGACACCGGAAGATCCAGAGCGATCGCCCGGAGCATCCCGCTGACGTCCGCGCTCAGGATGCCTTGGACGATGGCGGCGAAGAGGAACAGGAGCAGCAGCGCGCCCCCGATGCTCACCGTCGTTGCGTAGGGACCATCGCCGGTGATGAACCAGTCGGCCTGGACGTTCGGGTCGGTGGCATCGATGAAGAAGTTGAAGACCCCTCCGACGACCCAGACCAACGGCGTCGACCACCCAGGCGACCAAGCCTCCGATCACCAGCTCGAAGCCGCCGTGGCTGTGCCTGGACGAACCCGGACACCTGGTCGATGGCCCAGTCCACGGGGTTCCAGAAGGCGATCACCGCACCGGCTCCCCGTCGAGGCGGGTGAAGCCATCCAAGGGCGTCGTCGAAGGGGATGGCATCCCACGGCCGATCGCCGGCCCGACCATCGGCGTCGGCCCGGGCTCGTTCCTGATGTCTCGAGCGTCCAGTCGCCGCCGCTCCAGGCGAGGTCGACGGTGAAGGTTCCCCACTCGGCCTGTGGTGCGGCGACCTCGGCGGCCGAGAGGACCGTGACGGCCCACACCTCGACGGTGGCGCGGTCGTCGTCGCGATCGAGCACCGACCATGCCAGGGGCCTCACCAACCACCCGACCCCCCGGGGACGCGCCCAGCTGCTCCCGCCTTGCTCACCTCCTCGACGACGCTGGCCACCAGCTCGTCGGCCGAGGACGGCGTGGCGATAGCCCGCACCGCCGCTTCGACCTCGTCGTCGCCGAAGTAGAGCCATCGCTGGGACGCCGTGGCGAAGGCGATCGCGGCCGAGACGGCCCCCGTCTCGTCCCGGGAGTAGCCCACCGGCATGCCGGCCCGTTCCTCGGCGGGGCCCGATGGCACCGCCGAGGTCTGGATCCTCGGCGGTCCGGTCGTCGCAGTCGGGGCTCGCCGCTCGTTCGAGCCGGTCGTCGCCATCGCGAGGGCCACGAGGATGGCGACCACCACGAGCGCCCCAGCGGCGATCATGAGCCGCCGGCGTGGCGCCAGGTCGTGAGTCGAGGTGCCCATCAGCCCGCCGCCTCGAAGAGGAGGTTGACCGCCGAGGGCGCCAGGCCCGCCAGGATCGCCCCGACGACGCCGCCCAGCGCGAAGGACTTGCCCTTGCTCGCCGCCCCGTAGCTACCGCCCTCCCGAGCCAGCCCGTACATGGCTGCCCCGAGGAGGATGGAGCCCAGGCTCGCCCAGAGGGCGATCATCTGCGCCCAGTCCAGCAGCTGCTGGATCAGGTCAGCGCCTGGAAGTCCCTCGGACGACGCATCGACGTCCACCTGTGCGAGCAACCCGATGAAGGAGCTCATCGGACCACCTCCTTCGCGGTCGAGATGCGCCCCTAGGCCCCACAGCGACCCGGATCGCGACATCGACCGCGGCAGAAATCGCCAGCCGGCCGGCCTAGGCCGTCATGCCCACGGGGAAGACCATCGGAGTCACGAGCGCGACGGCGCTCATCGCCCTGCTGGCCGCGACGATCGGCCTGCCCGTCCTGACGGTCAGCGGGTTGTTCGACCGCCCGGAGCTCGGCTTCGGACCGGCCGGCGCCGGCCTGGAGGGCGTTCCGCCGGTCGCCGCCGAGGCCTACCAGCGAGCTGCGGCCGCCGCTCCCTCGTTCTCACCGCCCTGCTCGATCCCTCCGTCCCTTCTCGCCGGCGTGGGCGAGGTCGAAAGCGGACACGGCACCCACGGGGGTGCGACCGCGAGCGGCAACGGGGATGTCCGCCCACCGATCATCGGGATCCCTCTGCCCCAGCTCGGCGACGACACGGACGGTGGACGGTGGGACGGCTCGAGCACAGTCGACCATGCGGTCGGTCCGATGCAGTTCATCCCCAGCACCTGGCGGGCCTACGGCGCAGACGGCAACGACGACGGCGCCGCCGATCCTCACAACCTCTACGACGCCGCCCTGGCCGCCGCCGGCTACCTCTGCGCAAGCGGCTCGCCCATGGCGACCGAGAGCGACTGGCGCCGCGGCCTCTGGGCCTACAACCACTCCGAGGCCTACGCGGACGACGTGCTCGAGGCCGCCCGGCGCTACGAGGCCGCCGACACGTCACCCACATCGGGCAGCGGCGACGTGCAGCTCGTCGATGTCGAGGGAGTCGGCCCGACCAATGCCGCGTGGGCGCATCAGGTCCGCTCGCTCCTCGCCGCCGCGGCAGCCGAAGGAGTTCCGCTCACCGGCAGCTCGTATCGGGACCCGGCCGAGCAGATCGCCCTTCGCAGGGCCCACTGCGGCACCAGCCACTACGCGATCTACGAGATGCCGTCCTCGCAGTGCTCGCCACCGACCGCCCGACCCGGCACCTCACAGCACGAGCAGGGCCTGGCGATCGACTTCGACGCCTGCTCGACCCGATCGACCGCGTGCTGGAGCTGGCTCAACGCCAACGCCATCCGCTTCGGCCTCCACCCGTTGTCCAGCGAGCCCTGGCACTGGAGCATCGACGGCAACTAGCGGCGACGACGACGGTGGTTGTGGGCACGAGCGCCGGGGCTCCGACGGCGGCGACGGCGAGGCCGAGGGGAAGGATGCGACCGCGGCCGTGCCTGTCGGCGGCACGCCCGATGGTGGTGCCGAACACGAAGCCGGGGATGCCGTAGCCGAGGATGGCGGGCGCGATGCCGACCTCGCCGAGGTCGTAGCGCTCGACGAAGTACAGCCCGAACCAGGTGTAGGGCCCGGAGTGGAACGTCGAGTTGACGAGCACGTAGCTGTAGGTGCGTCGCCCGCGTCCGCTGCCGAGCAGCGACCGGTAGCCGGCCAGGCCGGCCAGGCTGGCCGTCTGCCGGGCTGGCCGGTCGCCCAGTTGGTCCCGTTGGACGTAGAGGATGGCTAGGGCCGCTGGCTCAGTGCGGACACCGTGAGGAACAGGCCGCACCAGCCGAGCACGGCTCGGCGAGCACGCCAAGGCTGGGGCCGAAGGCGGTCCCGCCGGCCATCGCTGCGAACAACCAGCCGAGGGGTCGTCCCCGCTGCTCGAACCGTTTGGCTTCGTCCGCGAGGTCCTTCGACGGGAGGTGGCCGAAATCAACCAGCGCATCGCAGACCTCATCACCCGGAGCGATGAGCTTGCCGTCCTCGACCGTCTCGCCGATGAGCTGCCCGACTCGGGACCGGGTACCCGCCGCCTGATCGACTACGTCCGGCAGGAAGACCCAAGCCAACCGATCTTCCACCTGACCCCGGCGAGGGTGTGCAAGGTCTGGTGGTGGCTCCCGGCGTATCGCCATCGAGGCTGCCCTACGGCGCCGTCAGCAACGGCCGTTGGCATGCAGCGTTGACCCTATTTCGTGTCGTCTCCGTCGATCGTGAGGATGTGGCAGACGTCGTCGTCGCCGCACTTGGAGGGGTCGAGGGAGCGGCTGCGCCGGAGGAGTTGGTGAAGTTCGGCTTCGACTGCTGCGAGGTGCCGTTGGCGTTGCTGGACCTCGGAGAGTTTGGTCTCGAGGAGCAATCCGACGTGGCTGCACGGCACGGTGCCCTCGTCGCGGAGGTCGATGATGGTACCGATCTCTGCGAGCGTCAGCCCGGAGGCTTGTGCCGTGCGGATGAATCGCAGCCGGTGCAACGCAGCGTCGTGGTACAGCCGGTAGCCGTTCGTCGCTCGTTCCGGTTCGGGGAGCAGCCCTCGCCGCTCGTAGAACCGCACCGTCTCGGGGGGCACCCCCACTGCATCTGCCAACTCACCGATCCGCATTGCCCGATCCTACCGCTTGACCTTGATCCGCAGATCAAGGTCTACGGTCCGGTGATGGACGTGACGCTGCTCTACTTCGCCGACTGCCCGAACTGGAAGGTGGCCGACGGCCATCTCGCTGAGGTCGCCCGAGAGCTGCCGGACGTGACGATCACGCGACAACTGGTCAGCACCCCCGAGGATGCAGCGCGGGTCGGTTTCCATGGCTCGCCCAGCATCCTCGTGGACGGGGTCGACGTCTTCGCCCAGCCCGAAGATGATCCCGGCGGTCGGGTCGGCTTGTCCTGCCGGGTGTATCAGACCCCTGATGGCCCGGCTGGGTCCCCCACCCTGAGCCAGCTGCGAGCGGTGATGACCCGTGGCTGATCGCAAGACCCCCGTTGGCTTCATCGGCATGGGCGCCGCCATGGGCATCTGTTGCGCGTTCTCCATCCTGGTCCCGGTCGGCGTGGCCGGGGTCATCGCTGGGCTGTCGGTGGGCCATTGGACCTTGATCGCCGCCGCCGCCGCCGTCGCCGTCACGGCGATCGGGCTCCGCCGGCGCGGTCGACAACGCGACCGGTGTCAAGGGCCTGCTGAGCTCACCTCGACGCCGAGCGCAGAACATGCCCGATTGCCCTCGCCGGCGACTCGCCCCTCGACACGACCGACCGCGAGATGACGACCTCGTATGACTTGGTCGTGATCGGTGCGGGCATGGCCGGCGGCGCGGCGGCCAACAAATGCGCGTCCGAAGGCTGGCGTGTCGCGATCGTCGACGAGCTCCCCTACGGGGGCACCTGTGCGCTGCGGGGCTGCGACCCCAAGAAGATCCTGCGCCGGGGCGCCGAGATCATCGACAGCGCCAGGCTCATGAGCGGCAAAGGCATCGACTCCGCCGGGTTGACGATCAACTGGTCTGACCTGATGAAGCACAAGCACGGATTCACCGACCCGGCTCCGCAGAGCATGGAACAGGGGCTGATCCGCAACGGCGTCGAGACGTTCCACGGCACAGCGGCGTTCACTGCGCCGCACCTGCTCGACATCGACGGCGACACGGTCGAGTCGACACACTTCCTGATCGCCACCGGAGCACGCCCGAACACCATGGACTTTCCAGGCGCCGACCACCTGCTCGACAGCACCGACTTCTTGAACCTGGCCAGCCTTCCTACCCGGATCCTGTTCATCGGCGGCGGCTTCATCTCATTCGAGTTCGCGCACATCGCAGCCCGGGCCGGCAGCCGACCGGTCATCATCGATCGCGGCGAACGCCCTCTCAAAGGCTTCGATCCCGATCTCGTCGAGCTCCTGGTCGCCCGCAGCTCGGCCGTAGGGATCGACGTTCACCGCCAAACCGTCGTCACCTCGATCAAATCGACCGGCTCGGGCTACCGCGTGACCGTTGATCGCGCCGGCGACCAAACCGTGATCGAGACCGACCTCGTCGTACACGGCGCAGGCCGCAGCCCAGAACTATCGAGACTTGAGCTCGACGCCGCAGGCGTCGCCCACGGCGAGAGAGGCGTGAGTGTCGCCGGCCACCTCCAGAGCACCACCAACCCACGCGTCTTCGCAGCCGGCGACTCAGCCGACACCCCCGGCATGCCCCTGACCCCGGTCGCCGTGATCGAAGGCAAGGTCGCAGCATCGAACATGCTCAAGAACACGACCATCGTTCCCGACTACCACGGGGTGCCCACGGCCGTCTTCACGATCCCCGAGCTCGCCAGGGTGGGACTGCTCGAAGCAGACGCCAGGCAGAAGGACATCGATCTCGACATCCGCTACACCGACACCGCCGACTGGTACTCGAACTACCGCACCGGCGAGACGACCGCAGCAGCGAAGATCCTCGTCGACACCTCGACCGACACCATCGTCGGTGCCCACATGCTCGGGCCCGAGTACGGCGAGCTCATCAACTTCTGCGCCCTCGCCATCAAGCTTGGACTCACCACCAGGCAGCTGAAGTCGATGACCGCCGCCTACCCGACCGTCACGTCGGACCTCGGCTCCATGCTATGACGGCGCCGATCTTGCGTTCGAAAGGGCCCTGCTCGCCTTCGCCGCGTCGCGTCGCACCCTGGCCTCGGTCCCGCGCCCGCTTCGCCATGATCGTACCGAAGTGGTCCTGAGCGCCATCCCAAGCCCAAGTCAGAACGCGCTCGAGCTCGGCCCGTTGACCATACGGGCCTATGGGCTGGCGATCGGCTTGGGTGTCATCGTGGGCGTGGTCATCGCCCAGCGACGCTGGGCGGCTCGCGGTGGCGATCCCAGCGACATCTCAGGGTTGGCGGTATGGGCCGTGACGGTCGGTGTGGTGGGCGCCCGGGCGTACCACGTCCTCACCGACTACCAGCGCTTCGAGGGTCGCTGGCTCGATGCGTTCAAGGTCTGGGAAGGCGGACTCGGCATCCCGGGTGGGCTGCTCGCCGGGGTCGTGGCCGGTGTCCTGGTCGCCCGCCGCAGAGATCTGCCCGCGGCCGAGCTGCTTGACGTTGCGGCCCCAGCGATCCCCATCGCCCAGGCCATCGGAAGGCTGGGCAACTGGTTCAATCAGGAGCTGTTCGGCCGTCCGACGGACCTGCCCTGGGGTTTGCGGATCGACGCCTCCCGGCGACCCGATGGCTACCTCAATGACGCGACCTTCCACCCCACGTTCCTCTACGAAGCCCTGTGGAACCTCGCACTTGCGGGCGCCTTGGTCCTCTACGGAAGGCGCCGACCTGACGGGCCGCCGGGACGGATCTTCGCCCTGTACGTCGCCGGATACGCCGCCGGCCGTCTCTGGGTCGAGGCGCTCAGGATCGACGAAGCCTCTCTGATCGCCGGGGTCCGCGTGAACATCTGGGTGAGCGCCGCGGCCGGAGCGGTCCTGGCTGTCTGGTGGCTCATCCACCGCAGGGATGGCTCGCCTGCCGCACTCGACGACAGCACCCCCTCCACATCGTGATCGCGGCTCTCAGCCTCCTAGCCCGTCAGCTCGTCGAAGGTGGCTTGGACGGAGTCCTCGACGTCGAGGTCGAGATCGTCGAGGCCCTTGATGTAGGCGGCGTAGGCGCTTAGCACGGCCTGGCGGTTGCCGGCGGCTGCGTGCGCACGCATCAGTGCTTCGGCCAGACCGCTGTGGAGGGGCAGGGCGGCGGTGACCGAGTGAAGGACATCGGCGGCAGCCTCCGGCTCGCCGAGGTCGATGTACGTCTCGGCGCACTGCTGGGCGACCCCGGCGATGCGCACTTCCCACCGGTTCACCAGGTTCTCGACGTCGATCCAGGTGTACGAGGACCGGGCCCGACTCGGGTAGCTGAACACCTTTCCGGTCACGAGGCCCAGGGCCTCCCGGTAGACGTCGGCCGCTTCGGCTGGCGGAAGGTTGGCGGCCCGAGCAACACGCCGCTCGAACAGCTCCGTGTCGGTGACGAGCCGTGGCCCGGCGCTGTATCGCCCGTCGTGCGAGGTCGGGAGGTGGTTCGTCCCAACCCCGGCTCGGCACTGTGACATGAGGTCACGCAGCCGGCGACGGTGGTCGGCCAGGCCCGGCTCGCTCCAGCAGGCGTCCTGGAGCTGTTCCGAGGACACTGACCGGTGGATGGCGATGTAGGCGATCACGGCTGTCGGCTTGGGCGCGATGCCCTTGCGGCCGCCCTCGATCGTGATGTCGCCCAAGAGGCGGACGAGGACGTCGTACTCCGGCTCCGAGGTGTCGACCTCGTCGCCTTCGGTCTCGCCGGGGTCGGGCTCGGGCTCCTCGTCGGGATCTGGCCAAGGCAGCTCGACCGCCTCCGCGGAGCGCACGAGACGAGCGATGTCCGCGGCGCCCTCGGTGTCGACCATCTGGCCTGTGCAGGTGAGACCGAGGGCGGGGACGGTCACCACGCCGGCCCGGCACTCGATGGTCGTCGCCGGAGCATCGACGGCGCCGACGACGACCACACCGACGGTCGATGGCCGACAGGTCGTCAGCGCATCGAGCACGCCCTGCGGTGGCGCCGACGCAGCGATGACGGCCAGCGGGGCGAGGACATCGTGAGCCGGGTCGGCTCCACGGCCGACGAACCCGTTGCCCCAGCCGTTGGTCTCGATCGCCCGGTGGGTCTGCTCGACCCACACGCCGAGGTCTGCTGCGATGGCGTCCCAGTCGTCCACGACGGTGGCGTGGTCGAAGCCCTGGGTGACGCTCGGGTCGAGCAGCTCGCCGACCACGAAGACCTCGGGGGCGTCGGCGGTCGAGCGGAGCAGCAGCTCCATGGCCATCGACCGCGCCAGCTCCCGGCTCGCCTGGCCGTCGCCGATGAGGCTCACCAGCCCCTCGGCCTCGAGGTCGACATAGACCTGGCCGTCGTCGTCAGGCTGTCCCAGTGTGACGAGGAGCGGCACCGCGGAGATGTCGCCGGGCGGGAGGTCGATGGTCTGGTCCAGCGTCCACACACTGAACCGCCCCGGGTTCAGTGGAGGGCTGGTTGTCCCAGGATCGGGCGATCCTGGGTGTTCAGTTGACGGTAGTGGTCGTTCTCGAACTCGACGGGCGGCACGTAGCCGAGGCTGCTGTGGAGGCGGGTCTCGTTGAACCAGTGGACCCAGCCGAGGGTGGCCAGCTCGAGGTCTCCGACGGTTCGCCAGGGGCCGTCACGGTGGACGAGCTCGGTCTTGTAGAGGCCGATGGCCGACTCGGCCAAGGCGTTGTCGTAGGAGTCCCCGACGGTCCCGATCGACGCGACGGCTCCCGCGTCGGTGAGGCGCTCGGCGTAGCGGATCGATGTGTATTGGCTTCCAGCGTCGGAGTGGTGCACGAGGCCGTCGAGGCGGTGGCCGTCGCGGGTCCAGATGGCCATCTCCAACGCGTCGAGCGGCAGCTCGGTGGGCATCGATGTTGCGGTGCGCCAGCCAACGATCCGCCTCGAGAACACGTCGGTCACGAACGCCGTGTAGGCCATGCCGGCCCACGTGGCCACGTAGGTGAAGTCCACGACCCAGAGCCGGTTCGGCGCTGGGGCGGTGAAGTCCCGCTTCACCAGATCCGGGGGCCGCACCGCTGCGTCGTCGGCGCTGGTCGTGCGGACCTTGCGACCCCGGCGTGCGCCTTGCAGACCCTCAGCGCGCATCAACCGCTCGACGGTGCAACGGGCAACCTCGTGGCCCTCGCGACGGAGCTGGTGCCAGACCTTCCGGGCCCCGTAGACGCCACGACCGACCTCGAAGTGCACGCGCCTGATCTCGACGACCAACGCATCATCGGCGATCTGGCGTGCCGAGGGCGGGCGGGTCTTGGCCGCGTAGTAGGTGCTCGGGGCGATCGCCACGCCGTGGGCGGCCAGGACGCGGCAGATCGGCTCGACCCCGAAGCGGTCGCGGTGGTCGTCGATGAAGACGACTACCAAGGCAGTCGAGGGTCGAGCTCCCTCGCGAAGAAACTCGACGCCGCCAACAAGATCTCGTTGGCCCGCTTGAGCTCGTGGACCTCAGTCTCGAGATCTTTGATCCGCTGGGAATCCGAGGTCGTGGTGCCGGGCCGGCGGCCGGCGTCGATGTCGGCCTGCTTGCACCAACCCCGCAACGTGTCCTTGTTGACCCCGACCCGCTGGCCGATCCGGACCACCGCAGCGTTCAATGACAGCTCAGGATCTTGCTCCTGGGCCTCCCTCACGAGCCGCATGGCCCGCTCCCTCAGCTCGGCCGGGTACTTCCTCGGTGCTGGCATGACTCCACCTTTCCGTGGGATCAATGCCTCCACAAGACCCGGGGCGGTTCACTCTCCCCGGTTGCCCGATCGATCAGGCGTCGGCCACTCCGTGGACGGGAGGACGGGGTTGGGAGCATCGACCACGGAGCATCCGACGTGTCACCCCGCACCGAAGCGGGTTGAGTCCTCGCAAGGCGGGACGCCTCAGCACTACCCAAGGGTGTGATGGGGCATACATGAGATGTCATGAGAAGGCAGGAGCCGCGCATGACGCACCTCGTCGGGGGACGCACGATGTGACGACCGGCTCGGCGGGCTGGTTCCAAGCTCACCCGACGAGCCGCAGCTCGCGAAGGCGGCGCTCGGCCCGCCAGCGGCGCTGGCCGATGGCGGCGGGTGTGGTGCCCTGTTCACGAGCGAGTTCCACGAGCGTCTCGCCGTGGACCCTCGTCCGCACGATCATCGAGGCCGCCCTGGGCATGACGTGACCCTCGACCTCGGCGACGCGGAGCTGCTCGAACACCGAGCGAGCGATGACCTCGTCCTCGGGCGTGCGAGTCGGTGACGGTGGGTCGGACACCATCTCCGCCCACTCGCCCGGAGCCTCGATCCGGCGGTGCGCCCGGTAGCGCTTCTTCACGTCGAGCAGGACGTTGCCGGCGACTCTCCCTTCCCGGTCGACGGGGTAGGTGCGGATCCGCTCCCAGGCGATTGAGACCAGCTCCTCGATGGCGTTGTGATCGTCGTTGCCCGTCGTGCGGCCGAGGTGGACGAGGCCGGGGAGGAGGGCCTGGAGCAGCGTCCGGGCGGCGAGGTCGTCGTCGGCCGCCATGGTCACCAGCGCCCGGAGGACTGGGTTGGCCCGGTCGGCGTCGCGGCGAGCGGCGAGGACGTCGTCGAGGTCGACGAGCCCCGCCAAGGCCTCGTGCGTGTTGGCCCACCGGATGACGGCGCGGCGGGCGGCGGGGCCGGTGGCGATGCGGTCCCACTCTTGATCCAGGTCCTGTGCGATTCGAGCCATCGGTGGCCTCCTCGTGTCGATGAGCACGGGGAGGGTCTGATGGAGGCATCGTGCGAACCGTCGTGAGACGAGTCGTGCTCGCGAAGGTTCCCGCACGATCACGTCTCTCCGATGAGGGATCGGCGTGGGGTCGACGGCCTAGCGAGCCGTGGAACGACACCTGATCACCATCTCGCCGGCGGGCCACCCGGACCCCCGGGTCGCGCGCGCCGGCTTCGACCTCGAGCACGCCTACGTCGAGCGGTGCTGGGCACCGGTGCTCGGGCCGACGTCGACCGCCTTGCTCCGGCGCCTACCGGCGCTCTGGGCCGAGGCCGAGCCGGCGCGCATCGACTTCGGTGAGCTCTCCCGCTCCCTCGGCGTCGGCACGGGGCGGGGCGAGCACAGCCCGCTCTCGCGAACGCTGGATCGCCTCGTGCGCTACCGCTTCGCCCGCCAAGCAGCGGACGGCCAGTGGGAGGTCTTCCGCCAGGTGCGCCCCCTGGACACCCACCAACTCCGGCGACTGCCGGAGTGGTCTGACCTTCCCCCGGTTGCTCGGACACCGATCGTGTGAGGACGATGTCCTTGCCGAAGGGAGCCTCGAGTGCCGTTGCCTCATCCGCCGGAGTTCCGGCGTCGTGCTGTTGAGCTAGCCCGCCAGGTCGATGACGACGGCCAGCGTGTGCGACCGGTGAAGGACCTGGCCATGGAGCTGGGCATCTCGGAGTCGTGCCTGCGCAACTGGGTCGCCCAGGCCGACGTCGACGAAGGCCGCCGCGAGGGACTCACCACCGGTGAGCGGTCTGAGCTGGCTGAGCTACGCCGGGAGAAGCGCCGTCTGGAGCTCGAGAACGAGATCCTCAAGCGCGCCGCTGCCTACTTCGCTCGGGAGAACGTCCTCCCAAAATGATGTTCCCGGTGATCGCCGAGCTGGCGATCGAGGGCGTACCGATCAGGGTCGCCTGCCGGGTCCTCAACGTGTCGCCGTCGGGGTTCTACGACTGGCGGAACCGGCCACCATCGGCCCGTGCGCTCGCCGATGCTGAGCTGACCGCCACGATCCAGGACATCCACGCTGCTTCGAGGGGCACCTACGGCTCGCCTCGGGTCCATGCCGAGCTCCGCCTCGGCATGGGCCTGCGCTGCGGTCGCAAGCGCGTCGAGCGGCTGATGCGCCAGTCAGGGATCTGCGGGGTCCATCGCCGCAAGGGCACCCGCCGACGACCGGCGCCGGCCGTGCACGACGATCTGGTCCGTCGCCAGTTCCACCCGACCGGGCCCGACAGGCTCTGGGTCACCGACATCACCCAGCACCGCACCGACCAAGGCTGGGTCTACCTCGCCGTGGTCCTCGACGCCTGGTCCCGGCGCGTCGTGGGCTGGTCGATCTCTGAACGCATCGAAGCCGACATCGTCGTCGATGCCTTGGACATGGCCCGCTGGCGCCGCCGCTCAGCGGCCGGGACCGTGGTTCACTCCGACCGCGGAGCCCAATACACCTCCTGGGCCTTCGGCCACCGGCTCCGCCAAGCCGGCCTCCTCGGCTCCATGGGCCGCATCGGCTGCGGCCTCGACAACGCCATGGCCGAGAGCTTCTTCGGGTCCATGCAGATCGAGCTGCTCGACCGCCGCCGCTGGGCCACCCGAGACGAGCTCGCCACCGCCCTGTTCGACTGGATCGAAGCCTTCTACAACCCCACCCGCCGCCACTCCGCCCTCGGCTACCTCAGCCCCATCGCCTACGAACGAGCCCACACCCCCGCCGCCACCGCGGCATGATCACCACACCAACCCCGTCCGGAGAACCGGGGGAAGGTCAGGTCCCGCCGGATGCACACCGAGCTGCTCGACCGGCACATCGCCGGCCTCACCTCCACGACACCAGCAGCTCAGCTCACCACCCGACTCGACCGCATCCAATCCCGCCGACCACCAGAACACCGACCCAACACCACCACTCCATCCAGACACCTCGAACCATGACCCCACCACGACCGAACAGCCACCCACACACCCGCCCATCCACCTCCCCACCGACCCAGCAGATACGACAGGCACACATTTGCGGGTTCCCCTTCGGGGAACCCGCCGACCGCCGTCGCCAAGCCGTCCGGTGAAGTTCACCGTCACCCCGCTCGGCGGGGGTCGGAGCGCTATCGCGCAGGTGGTCGATGGCATCGTCCGGTACCTCCAGCCCCGGGCGGCGAGCGCCGGCCGTCCGTCGTCTGGGGCCGACGGTCCGTCGAGGTACTACGCCGACAGCGGCGAGGAGCCAGGGCGCTGGTCCGGGCGGGCAGCCGAGCTGGCAGGCCTCCGAGGCCGGGTGCGCACGGACGACTTCGCTGCGGTGCTATCGGGCCGTGATCCCGGGACCGGCGAACGTCTGATCACGGCCCAGGGCTCAGCGGGACGTCGACACGACCTCGGCGTGGGTCGCCACACGCTGACCACGCCGGAAGGCATGCACCTGTACGACGAGGCGGACGCCGCTGCCGCCCTCGGGTTGACCCGGTCAGAGGTGGGTCGGATGTTGTATGTCGGGGCGGCGCTCGCCGTGGCTCAACTCGCAGCGCCGGCCGAAGACGACGGCGTGGAGGATCGTGCGCTCAGTCGTGCTCGCGATCGTGCGCGCACGATGTCCCAGGTCAGAGGCTCGTATCTGGTGCCGATCCTCGCGGATGGACACCGATGGGTGACCGAAGCAGAGCTGGCGTCGTGCGACGTCGCTCGTAGCGCCGGAACCGATCCCGACGTAGTTCGGGCGCTCGGCGACGACGGCGACCAGCTGCCGATCGCCGAGGCCGCCCGCCTCGCCGGGGTCACGACCCGCTACCTCCGCCAGCTGGCCTGTCGCTACGAGGACGACGGACCGGAGATCGAGCGACGCCTTGCTGCCGGCCGTCTGCCGCGCCGTGCCTACCTGGTCGCGCACAGAGGCACGAAGGGTCGCTGGCTGGTGACGCGCCAGGAGCTGGCCGCCTTCCTCGAACGCCGGAGGCCGCCGTCGGTCCGAGTGGCATACGACGTGACGGCGACGACCGAGAAGTCCCTCGGCGTGCTCGCGCTCCTCGGTGACACCGCAGCGCGAGACGCGGTGCTCGGCTCGATCGAGGCCGGCAACGACTGGGCCATGGGCTGGCTCGAGGAGCACGCCGCCTATGGCCGCGTGGGCGGCAACCCGGTGAAGGCCGAGGGTTGGATGGTGGCCTCGTTCCGGCACCTGACGTCCCGCTCGTTGGACCCCTTCCCCCACCACCACAACGTCGTGGCTAACGCCGTCACCCTCTCCGACGGGAGTCACCGCGGGCTCGACGCCCGCGGTCTCTATCGCCATGCTCAGGCCGCGTCCGCGCTGGCTACGGCTGAGATGCGCCACCAGCTGTCGGCCCGTCTCGGCGTGCGGTGGCGGCCAGGACGTCGCGGAGGATGGGAGATCGCCGGCATCGACGACCGCGTCGTGCGCGAGTTCTCGAAGCGGCGCAACGAGATCGACGACGCCCTCCGCGAGCTGGAACAGGAGATCGGTCGGGGCGCCCACCCTGGGGAGATCGAGACCATTGTCCTCCGCACCCGCCCGGCCAAGAGCCACACGCCGGTCGCAGAGCTCACATCCGAGTGGAGGGCGCGGGCCGCCGCTCTCGGCCTCGACCTCGATGCCCTGTCGCGGCTGGGAGGTCGGCCGCCCCAGGACGTCGAGCCCGACGCCGCCGAGGTGTTCGCCCTCTTGGCGGCGCCGGATGGGGTCTGCGAAGGGGGCTCGGTGTTCACACGGTCCGTCGCAGTCGCAGCGCTCGTCGACCTTCCGGTTCCCGACGAGGACGGCACTCCGCAGCCCCTGCTCGTCGGAGCCGCCCGTCTCGAGCGTCTGATCGACGACTTCCTTGCGTCCGAGCACGTCGTGTGCCTCGTCGGCTCGGGCGAACCGCTCTACACGACCGTCGAGGCCCTCGGCATCCAGGAACGCATCGCCGACCGCTACGAACTAGGCCTCCATGGCAGCGGCCATGCCGTGCCCGCTCCGGCGCTCACCGCAGCCCTGGGCGGACACCCCCACCTGACCAACGAGCAGCGCGCGTTGGTCCGCTCCTGGTGCGCGGGCGGACACCGCTTCCAGGCGGCCATCGGGCGTGCTGGCGCGGGCAAGACCACAACTGTGGCGGCTTGCGCAGACGCCTGGGCCGCCGCCGGCCACCGGGTCCTCGGCGCAGCAGTGAAGGGCGAGGCCGCTCGTACGTTGGCAGCGGCGACGGGCATCGAGTGCGAGACGCTCGCCTGGTACCTCGCCCACGACGACCCCGACGACCTCCCCCTCGACTCGCGGACCGTGCTCGTCATCGACGAAGCCTCGACGATCGGCGACCGCGACCTCGACGCGATCATGACCATGGCCGCCCGCACCGGGGCCTCGCTGCGGCTCATCGGCGATCCCGCTCAGCACGGCGCGGTGCCCGCCGGAGGCATGTTCCGCGTCCTGTGCGAACGACACCCCCCCACGACCCCCGAGCTGCGCACGACCCACCGGGTCCGCCATCCGGACGACCGAGCCGCAGCCGAGGCGCTCCGCGACGGCCGAATCGGCGAAGCCCTCGACCACCTCGAAGCCGCCGGGCACCTCCACATCGCCTCCGACGACCTCGCCATGTACCGCCAGATCCTCGGCCGCTGGTGGGACGCCCACCAGGCCGGGCTCGCCCACCCGATGGTCGATCGCCGCAACGCGACCCGACGCCAGCTCAACCGCCTCGCCCACCACCTTCTTCGAGCCCATGGCCAGGTCGCGGTGGACGAGGTCCCCGCCAGCGATGACCGCCGGTTCTCCATCGGCGATCGAGTCACCGCACGGGCTCCCGATCGAAGCCTTCACGTCCCCGGCGATCGGCGTGCCTACGTCCGCAACGGGGCCCTCGGCACCATCACCGCTACCCGACACAGCCCGACCGATCCTGGGGGCGACACGTTGACAGTCGCCTTCGACGGCATCGGCACCGTCGACGTCCCCCGGAGGTTCTTCGATCATCACGACCGAGACGGCCGTGTCGAGGTGGGCCTGGACCACGCCTACGCGCTGACGAGCTACGCCGTCCAAAGTTCGACCCACGCCGTGTCGACGAGTCGCATCGACCCCACCGCGACCCGGGCAGAGACCTACGTCGACATCACCCGAGGCCGCTCGGCGAACCACCTCTACCTCACGGCAGCAGCGAACCAGCTCGATGAAGAGGCCCTGCCGCGAGCGCCTGGCCCCTCGGCGGACGAAGCCGTCGAGCGACGCCTTGAACGCTCCACCGGCGAGCTGACGGCGTACGAGCTGGCCCACGTTGACGACGGACCCGCTGGTCGTCCGAAGCGCCCCCCCGAACTCCATCTGTGAGGTTCACGGACCCGCCAGGGCCTAGGCACCCCATGAAGACGCCACACCACAGCACCGAGGTGCTCACGATCGAGGAGGCAGCCGCGGTGCTCCGCATCAGCCGCGGCGCGGCCTACGCACAGGCCCGCCGCTGGCGCGAGACGGGTGGCCGGGAGGGCATTCCCTGCCTCCAGCTCGGCCGTACCCTCCGCGTCCCGATCGGGGCGTTGCAAGAGATGCTCGAACACCCCGAGTCGGCCAGTGTTCCGAACCTCGCCCGTCACCTTGAGACCGCCTAGCCGTGCTCGCCAGCCATGCGGGAATCAGCGTCACCCACGTTGGCCGCGTGTACGAGGCGCTGCGGAGCGAGGGTCAGGCCGAGTGCACCGGCGCCTACGAGTAGTGCCCCGCCGAGCAAGTAGACGGCTGCGATGCCGAAGCGGTCGGCTGCAAGACCTCCGACTCCGATGCTCAGGAGCCGTCCGGTCTGCCAGACCACATCGAAGAAGGCAAAGACCCGCCCACGCATCCGCTCGGGCACCGTGGTCTGCAGAACGCTGTTGTAGGTGACGTTGCCGGTGCTCGTCCCGACGCCGTACGCAGCGAGAGCCCCCAGCGCCACTCCGAAGGAGGTGCTGGCGGCGAGCACCACATCGACTACGCCTCGAAGGACGTAGGGGCCGAACAACCATCCTCGACGGCGCACGTCCTTCGCGATGCGCTGGAGGACGAGTGGCCCGACACCGGCGCCGACTCCTATCGCTGCGATCAACAGTCCGAACTGGCTCGCGCGGACATCGAGGTGATCCTCGGCGAGGACCACGAGGAGCGCAGAGGTCGCGCCGGCCGAGAGCGCTGCGAGACCCTGCACGCAGGCCAGCACCCCGAGGAACCGGCTCGAACGTATGGCCTTCAGACCTTCCGCAATGTCAGCGAGGTGCTTCCCCGCCGACCGAACTGGTTCGCGCACCATCGGAAGGCGGACCAGCAGGACCGCCGAGATGACGAAGGTGAGGGCATTGAGGAGGAAGGCAATCCGGGCCCCTGCCGTCGCGACGATCAGGCCGGCGACGGGTGCGAGGGCGATCTGGGAGATGACAGCAGCCGACCACACGGCAGCGTTGGCGCCCACGATGTCGTCTGGGTCGACCACTACTGCAGGGAGAGCGCTCCCAGCGGCCGGGTTGAACAGCACGGTGAAGGCCGAAAGCGCAAACGCAGCCAGGTACACGGCGAGGAGCTCGTCGTGGAAGACGGCCAGCCCTATGGCAACCAAGGCGCGCGCGACATCGGCGGACACCATGATCCGCCTGCGGTCGTAGCGGTCCACGAACGACCCGGCGATGAACCCGAAGAGGATCACCGGTGCGATTTCGAGAGCGACAGTGCCCGCGACCTTCACTCCAGAGCCGGTCAACTCGTACACGACGATCACGAGGGCCACTGAGTTGAAGGTGTCGCCCCAGCGAGAGACGGTCTGAGCAGCCCAGAAGCGACGGAACGCCGGTCGGCTCATCGCCCGCCGGAGCGGCGTCGCCCCGGAGCCGCGGCTGTCTGACTCGTCGTGGTGCGAGGGGGATCCGATGCGAATCGACGATAGAACCTTGTCCTAGGGGCAAGGTCAAGGAGCTTCCGATCATGTCGACGTCGAGCCTCACCATCGGGCAGGCCGCTGACCTCACAGGCCTCACTCCGAAGGCCATCCGGCTCTATGAGGCTCGCGGCCTCATCGGCCCAGCCTCCCGCACGTCAGGCGGATACCGCACCTATGGGCCGGAGGAGATCGCCGTGCTGAGGTTCGTGCGGCAGGCGAAGTCCATCGGGCTGCGACTCGAGGAGATCGGCCAGATCATCGACCTTCAGCGTTCCGAAGGGCGTCCCTGCGGGATGGTCGTCGAGCTGCTCGACCGCCGACTGGCGGGCATAGATCGGGCCATCGCCGATCTGTGTGCGGTGCGCGCGACGCTCAGCAACGCTCGTGACCAGGCAGAGCAGGCGATGCGGTCCGGGCGCGAAGCCGTTGTCTGCACCGTCATAGAGTCAGCTGCTCCGTGAACAGGACCGTCCGTTGCGGGACTGGACGATGGAAGCCGGGACGTGGTCGTGGCTCAGCGAAGGTTCAGCCGAGACCTGGCGCGCCATTGCGACGTCTAGCTGACCGCGCGCGTTATCAGACGCGGTCGAGAAGGGCGGCGAGGTCGGGCGGAACGGGCGCGGGCTTCATCATGGGGACCGTGGCTCGACCGCTGTTGCCGCTCGGATAGCGGCCGGCGAGGGAGCCA
The DNA here is from genome assembly GCF_019443745.1 of Iamia sp. SCSIO 61187. Classification (NCBI taxonomy): domain Bacteria; kingdom Bacillati; phylum Actinomycetota; class Acidimicrobiia; order Acidimicrobiales; family Iamiaceae; genus Iamia; species Iamia sp. SCSIO 61187. Next base: position 19,753 of record NZ_CP050949.1, on the reverse strand, counting down.
GGGCCGGCGACGATCAGGCGGACGACCTGGCCGATCGCCTCTCGTCGGTCTCGTTCTCGGAGGCCTTGGCGGAGCATGAGGCCATGCACCTTCACATGGGGCCAGGCCCATGGTTGGGAGAGGATGTGGGCTCGTTCGAGGTGGTCCCATCGGGCTTGGCCCTCGGAGTAGCCGGCTGCTTGCAGCTCGGCGTCGAAGGCGTTGCGCACCGCGTCAGGCATAGGTCGGCGGGCCATCAGTCGCACCCCGGGCAGCAGGCGTCGTCCGGCTCGTCGGCGAGGGCCGAGGGGGCGGCACAGCAGACCTCGCCGTTGAGGGCCTCGCGTCCTTCCTTGACGGCGACGGCGGCAATGACGAGGGCGGCGATGGGGTCGGCCCAGGACCAGCCGAGGACGCTGTTGGCGACGAGGCCGAGCAGCAAGACCGCCGAGAGGTAGGTGCACAGCAGCGTTTGCTTGCTGTTGGCCACGACGCTGGCCGAACCGAGCGCTCGGCCGGTTCGGCGCTCGAACCAGGACAGGACGGGCATGATCGCCAGGCTCAAGGCGGCGAGGACGATGCCAACGGTGCTGTGGTCCGCCTCGGCGGCGCCGAGCAGCGTGCGGAGGGCGTCGAAGGACACGTAGGCGGCAAGGGCGAAGAACGAGACGGCAACGAGCCGCAGGGCCGTCTGCTCTCGCGCTCGGTGGTCGGTGCCCGCAAACTGCCAGGCGACCGCAGCGGCCGAGAGCACCTCGACGGTCGAGTCGAGGCCGAACCCGACGAGCGCCGCCGAGCCCGCAACGGTGCCGGCGGTGATGGCGATGACGCCCTCGACGACGTTGTAGGTGATCGTCGCAGCCACCGTGAACCGGACCCGGCGCCGCAGCACCGTCTCCCTGTTGGGGGTGAGTGCCGAGAACTGGACTGTGGTCATGTCTCGCTCCCGCACTCGGGGCACTCGACGACCAGGGTGACGTCGAGCAGGTCTCGCAGGGCGTGGGAGAGGTGGCGGTCGGCCAGCTCATAGCGGAGTTGACGCCCCTCGGGTTGGGCGACGACGAGGCCGCAGCCGCGGAGGCAGGCGAGGTGGTTGCTGACGTTCGGGCGGCTGAGGCCAAGTTCTTCGGCCATGGCCGCCGGGTAGGCCGGGCCATCGAGGAGCATCAGCAAGATGCGGCAACGGTTCGGATCGGCCAGGGCCCGACCCAGTCGGCTCATGGCTTCGAGCCGTGTAGCGGTGTTCAGCACAGGCTGAACTATACCGCTCGCCGCTGAACTGTCCAGCGTCCGACCGGTAGCGTCGCCGCCATGGCATCCACCATGGTCGACGAAGGACCCGACGAGGTCGAGATCGCGCTGTTCGCCTACGAGGTGGCCAAGGTGCGCGCCGGGGCGATCACGGCGGCGATGGTCCATCTGGGTGATCGGCTCGGCCTCTACCGCACCCTGGCCGACCTGGAACGACCGGTGTCGTCGGCCGAGCTGGCCGACGCAGCCGGGCTGGTCGAGCGGTGGGTGCGGGAGTGGCTCTACAACCAGGCCGCTGCCGGACTGGTGCTCGTCGACGACGCCGAGCGCTTCTCGCTGTCGGCCGCTGGTGCGGTCGTCCTGGCCGACCCGGATCACGAGGCGAACCTGGCCGGGATGTTCCACTCGCTGCCCCAGACGATGCAACGGCTGGAGAGGCTCCCGGACAGCTTCCGCACCGGCGTCGGCTACGACTACGACGCTCACGGCCCCGACGGCGCCATCGGCATCGAGCGGACCTTCGAGCCGTGGATGCGAGCGCACCTCGTCGCCGACGTCGTCCCGCTCCTCGACGATGTCGTCGCTCGGCTCGAGGCAGGTGCGACGGTGGCCGACGTCGGGTGCGGGTCCGGCGGGGTCGTGCTCGAGCTGGCCGCCGCGTTCCCGGCCAGCCAGATCGTCGGTTACGAGATCTCCCACCTCGCCCTCGACCGAGCCGGAGCGCGGCTCGCCGAGCGAGGGCTGGCCAACGTCGAGTTCCGCCACGGCGGCGACGAGCCCATCCCCGACGACGGATCGTTTGCCCTCGTCGCCACCTGCGACTGTCTCCACGACATGACCGATCCCGCCGGCATGGCTCGCACCATCCGGGGTGCGGTGGCCGAGGACGGGACCTGGCTGCTCATCGACATCAAGGCCTACGACACCTACGCCGAGAACGTCGCCCACAACCCCGTCGCCGCCATGATGTACGGCGAGAGCGTCATGAGCTGCATGTCCTCCGGCCTTTCCGAACCGGGCGGCGCCGGGCTAGGCACCCTCGGGTTGTCGGCCCGCCGAGCCGAGGCGATCGCCCGCGACGCGGGCTTCACCCGCTTCCGCCAGCTCGACGTCGACCACGCCGTCAACGCCTTCTACGAGATCCGCCCCTAGCTCGGCGCAGCACCTCCGGGTCTTGCCTCAATCGGATCAACCGCCACCGGCGCCATCTTCAGGAGGGCGACAGCGGTCGATGATCTCCCTGAGCTCGTCGGGCAGCTCCGACGGTGCCTCTTCCTGCCTGTCGTTGATCTCGCGGAATTGCTCGTAGGTGAGGCCGCTGGGCGAGGTGATCTCCTCGTAAGCGCAACCGCACACATCCTCGGCGGTGTCGCCGTCGTAGGTCGGCCCATCGCCTGAGTCGTCCGTCAGGGCGGCGACGCAACCCTCCGTGAAGTTGCGCTCGGTGGTGGCGCCATAGTCGTCGGGGACATCTCGACCGCCTGAGCAGCCGGCGAGCATGGCCAGGGCGAGCAAGGTGAGGGGCCAGCGGAACCACGAGGTGGAAGCGTTCACAGGAGGGTCTCCCAGTAGGACCAGAAGCGGCGGGTGATGAGTCCGATGATGACGAGGAACCACACGGTGACGATGACCGCCTGGTAGTCGGTGACCAGGCGTCCGAGTCGGGCTGGTTGCGGGCGAATGGAACCGGTGCGGATGAGCATGGCGACGGTGGTGACGAACAGCGGGATCGTCACGGCCCACACCGCCATGCAGTACGGGCACAGGGCGCCGATGCGGTAGATGCTCTGGAACATCAGCCAGTGGACGAACCCGACGCCGAAGGTGGCGCCGGCACCGAGGCCGCGGAGTACCCAGCGGGGAAGGTGGGCTCCGGCGAGGAGCACGACACCGATGGTCATGATGATGGTGAAGCCGACGATGCCGATGATCGGGTTCGGGAACCCGAACGCCTCGGCCTGGTCGGTGGTCATGACCGATCCGCAGGAGATGATCGGGTTGATGTCGCAGGTGAGGATCCGGTCGGGGTCTTCGAGGAGGGCGATCTTCTCGACGAGGAGCGTCGCCGCAGCGAGCAGGCCGATGAGGCCGGCGACGACGAGACCGGCGGCGAAGCGCCGGCTCGGCGCGGCGCGGTCGGTGGTGCTCACGAGGCCAGCACCCGCCGCCGGCAACCCTGACGAAGCCGGCGGCGGGTGAGGGTCGCTCCCGGTCGCCTTCGTCCGCCGGCTGCCACCGGCGGTCGTGGCGTCGTCAGGGCGACAGAACGGGATGGGCTCAACGGCCGACGGCCTCGTCGAGCTGCGCGGTCAGGTCCTCGACGGTGCTCAGGTCAAGCTCCTCGCCGTCGAGGAAGAACGTCGGGGTGCCCGTGACGCCGAGATCCTCGCCGTCGGCCTGGTCGCGCTCGACTTTGGCCTCGGTAGCGGGGTCTTCGTACACCGCGCTGAACTCGTCCATATCGAGCCCGATCTGCTCGGCGAGATCGAAGAAGTGCTGCTCCTCGGGGGTCTGCTGCTCGCCCCACGCGGGCTGAGTTTCGAAGAGCAGGTCGTACATCTCCTCGAACTTGCCCTGGGCGTTGGCGGCCTCGGCTGCTTTGGCGGCATTGACCGAGCTGGCGTGCAGCGGCATGTAGCGCACGACGATCTCCAGGTCGCCCTCGTAGTCCTGGCGGACCTGATCGACCACCGGCTTGACCGCTCGGCAGGCCTCGCACTCGAAGTCGAGGAACTCGACGAGCACTGGCGCCCCTTCGTCCGCGGTGGCCAGGCGGATGCTGTCGGCCCGGGCCAGGCGGTCGTCTTGCTCGGAACCGCCTGCGGCCGTCTTCTCCGGTTCGCCGTCGTCACCACCGAGGAGTGCGACGGCGGCGAGTGCGATGGCGGCGCACACGATCAGCGCGAGGGACATCTTGACGCTCTTGCTCATGGGGTAGTGGCTCCTGTCAGGGTTGGTTCGGAGGGGGTGGACGGTGCGGTGAGGTCGTCGTCTCGTCGAGCGGCGCGCACGAAGGTGGCGGCGATCACGGGCCAGATGAGGGGGAGGTTGCCGACCTTCATCAACACGCCGGCGGCCTGCTGGTCGCTGGCCGGGTCGATGCCGCCGACCCGCGGGGCGAGCTCGTAGAGGCGGTAGAGGGGATCGTCGGCGAAGGTGAGGAACCCGCCAGGGATCATGGGGACGAGCCCGGCGGCGAGGAACAGGTACCCGGCTTGGATGAGCGGCCGGGCGCGGTGTTCGGGCAGCGGGCTGATGATCGGCAGCCACATGACCAACCCACCGAGCAGCCACACCACGTCGAGGACGAACGATCCGAGCTGGGTGACCCGGACGGTGTCGACGGTCCAGGGGGCATGGGTGGCGAGCAGCACGACGTTGGCGACGACGGCGGCGATCAGCGGGTGCGACGCTGCCCGGAGCACCCGGCGAACCAGCCCCGCAGGGATCACCGACCGGGCCAGATCTTCGGGGACGGCGAGCAGCAGCATCGGCGCGGCGAAGAAGGTGTAGAGCATGTACTGGGCCATGTGGGCGGAGGCGAGGTAGCCGGAGCCGAGCGCTCCGACGGGCCAGTCCGTCGCGATCCACAGGGCGAAGAGGCCGGTGATCCAGGAGGCGCGCTGGCGGCCGGTGAGCCGCACCCCCGTCCGGCGGGCCGCGAGCCCCGCAGAGACGACGAGGAGGGCCATGAAGGCCCACACCCCGGGGTAGGCCCGGGGCGTCCACGACCACGGCAGCCGGGTCGCTGAGCACCACCAGGTCATGGCGTGTCCTTGGTCAGGAGGGCGACGGCGTCGTCTGCGGTGACGACCCGGATCTCGATCGTCATGTCCTCGGCCCGGTCGAGGTCGAGGCGCAGGGACACGAGGTCGTCGGTGGTGACCTCGCGGCTGACGTCCTCGAGCATGATGTGCGCATCGCCGGGACGCAGGGCGCCGTCGGTCTCCCCGGCGATGTCGATGCCGTCTGTCGGCTCCATGACCGAGAGCCCGTCGCGCTCGGCGGTCTGGTGGAGGGTCACCTTCGCGGCCAGGCCGGCGCTGTCACCGACCAGGTCAGCGCCGACAATCCGGTCAGCCCGGCCGTGGTTGTCGAGATCCAGGTAGACCGCCAGGGCCATCGAGCCCTCCGTGATGAAGGCGTCGATGACCTTCACGCGGTTGGCCTCGGCCGCGACCGAGCCGCCTCCACATCCGGCGACGACGAGTAGCAGGAAGGGCACGAACACCAGCGCGACGAGCGTCTTCACGTCTCGTCCCACTCGTTGCGGGCCAGGACCGGGAGATCGTCGATCCAGTCCTGTTGGCGGACGCCGAAGGGGTACACGACGTGGGACTGGTCGTCCGCGGTGTAGGCGATGACCTGGGCGGAGTGGCCCACGAGGTAGTCGCCGCCGGGCTCCTCGGGTTCCTCGGTGATAGCCACCGACACGTTGGCGGCCTCCTGGGCGAGCCGCAGCTCCTCCTCGGTGCCCGTCAGGCCGACGAACTGCGGGTCGAAGCGGTCCAGGAACGTTCGGATCGCCTCCGGTGTGTCGCGTTGGCGGTCGACGCCCACGAACACCACGGTCGGCGTGGGGACACCGGGTCGTTCGAGCGCGAAGGCCAGGTTCGACAGGTGGAGGGGGCAGACGTCCGGGCACGACGTGTAGCCGAAGAACAACAGGGTCAGCTCGCCCGCAGTCTCGTCGGCGAAGTCGTAGGGGCGGCCATCGGTGTCGGTGAGGGTGAACTCCGGTCGAGGCTGTGGCGCGCCGAGCATGGTGCCGTTGAGAGCTGACCGGTCCGGCTCCTCCATCGGGTTCTGAGCACGGAAGGCGACCGCGATGCCGAGGAGCAGGACGGTGACGGCGACGACGATGAACGGTGCTCGGGGGACCTTCGCCTTCGGCTTCGCGGGCGCCGAGGTCCTCTCGTCGTCGGCTCCGGTGTCGACATCGTCGGTGACGGCGTCGGGCATCAGGACAGCTCCTCGATGTAGGTGACGATGGCGTCGACCTGGTCCTGCTCGAGGCCGAGGTCGGGCATGATCGGCGTGAACCCGTCGACGACCTCGGCGTCGGGGTCCTCGATGGATCGGGCGAGGTAGGCGCGGTCGGCACGGACGGTCGAGCCGTCGACCAGGGGCACTTCAGACCCGGCCAGCCCCTTCCACGTCGGGCCCTGCTTCCGATCGCCGTTCGTGCTGTGGCAGGTCGAGCAGCCGAGCGAACCGACGAGGTCGGCACCATCGACCCGGCCCGCTCGCGGCTCGGTGTCACCCCCGCAGGCCACGAGCCCGATGGCGACGGCGAGAGCTGAGGTCGCGGCGCCGAGGGGGCGCATCAGGCGCGCACTCACGAGACGACACCCAACACCGAGGCACAGCGATCCTCAACCGACGAGCTCAGGATCACGAGGGTGACGACGGTGGTGGCGTTGAACGCAGCATGGGTCACGATCGCCGGGCCGAGCCGACCGGAGCGCGCCGTGATGGAGCCGAGCACGAGCCCGAACGCGACCAGCGCCGGGAGCTGGAGCAGCTGGTAGTGCACCGCCCCGAACACCAACGCCGTGGCGACGACTCCGACGGTTCGGCCGATGCCGGTCGTCATCCCCCGCTGCACGAACCCACGGAAGAACAGCTCCTCGACGAACGGGGCGCCTACGACGGTGATGGCGAACAGCACCACGACGCCGAAGGGGTCGTCGGCCTTGTAGGCCAGCTGGCAGGCGGGCTCTCGAAGCTGGTCGGTCGAGCGGCCGAGCACGTGCGCCCATGGGGAGGAGATGATCGGCACCAGGACCAGCTGGCAGGCGACGCCGATCGCGAGCCCGATGGGGACGTCGACGAGCCGGAACCGGAGACCGAGGTCCCGGAAGATCGACGCAGTTCGCCCACGTAGGACGAACGCGACCGATAGCGCCATGCCCACCCACAACGTGGTCTGCAAGAACGCGACCGTCACGAGCGAAGCCGAATCGGTGCTCTCCTCGCCCAATGCGGTCAGCAGCACCGACCCGAGGACGGTGCTGACGACGAGGGCGATCAGGGCAGCGGCGATCACCTCGCGCACGCCCCAGGCGGCCCGCTGTGGCGTGGTGACAGCCGGCTCAGAGGTCGTCGACACCGTGCTCCTTGCGGCTACGCCGAGCCGAACGGGCGATGACCAGCCCACCGACGACGAAGGCGAGCACGATCGCTCCCAGGATGACGGCGGCGACGACGCTTCCGTCCGAGGCGGACTGGGCCTCCGCGATCACGACGAGGCCTCATCGTCGACCGGTTCGACGTCGTCGTCCTCTCGCCGCCCGACTCGCCCCGCCACGACCCACGCCACGGCGGCCACGACGCCGGCCGCGAGCACGAGGCCGACGCCGATCAGCAAGAGGGGGCCCCGCCCGTCGTCGCTATCTCGCTCGGGAGGAACGTTGATCTCAGGCGACTCGGGGTACCCGTCGGGCAGGCCGATGCCGAGCCGGGCCCGTGCGGCCCCGTACTCCTGGATCTCTGACACCTGGCTCCGGGCCATCCGGTCCGCCAGCTCGCGCACATAAGGGTCACTGGCCTCCTTGGCCGCCTCCTCCGACATGTGGGCCCCACCCAGGTGGTGTCGGCTCATCAGGGCGAAGAACAGCTCGGCCGCCTCCTCCCCATCGAGCTCTTCAAGACGGGACAGCTCCTCGGCGCTCGCCAGGCCGGGCATCTCGTCTTCGGGGACCGGCATTCCCATCCAGCCCATGGCGTTGCCGTCGCCGAGAGGGTCCTCGTTGTAGCGGTACAGCGTGGCCTGCATCAGCCCGAACTCGAACTGCTGGGCGACGATGATCTCCTGGGCGTAGACCGCGACCTCCTCCGGCAGCTCGCCGGCCAATGCCGTGCGAGCGATGACCACGGCTTGGTTGTGGTGGGTGCTCATGTCCCGGAGGAACCCGACGTCGACGGCCGACGACGCCTGGGACTCGCGATCCCGGAAGGCGTAGCCAGCCGTGGCGCCGAGGAACAGCACCGCGACGACCAGCACGACGAGCTTGAGCGGTGTCATCGGGCCGAACCACCGCTCCCACCGTCCGGGGCGGGGTTCAAGGCTTGGTTGATCAGGTTCGTCCGCGCCTACTTGGGCGTCGGACTGCGAGGGGGCGTCAGCGGTGACGGCCATGTGCATCTCCACGTGCGTACGGGGCGCGCCGCAACCACGACGCTCCGTCCGGCACCACGCGGCGATGGCCGCGGCCCGCACGCTGCAAACAGCAGCGAGGGGCTAGATCAGGTGTGGCGCCGGCACATCGACCGGAGGTCCGCGCCGGGAGAGCGACGACAGCGCGACGATCTGCGCAGCCATTGCCCGGGCAACGAGATCAGCCGGCACGGCGGCCCAGGCCTCGCAGCGTCCGCGGCGCAGGCGGGCGAGGGTCCGACCCAGCCGGGAGGCGAGCCGCAACACGACCCAAGCCAGAGCGCCCGCAGCCGCGTGCGCCGCCACCGCCACCCAGAACCGCCCCGACTGCGCGGCGCTCCAGGGATCGGTCCCGGTCAGGGCGTGCTCGATGAGGTCGAGGCCCACGAAGGCGAGCACCTGCTGGACGATGAGGGCCAAGGGCCCCGTCGCGGTCGCACGGCCACGCCACCCATCCCGAGCTGCGGCGAGACCGGCCCACCCGGCCAGCGGAAGGCCGACGCAGAGGAGCGCCTGGAGGAGGATCGACCCCCATTCGCCGAGCTCTGCGGCCGGCTGGTGACCTGTCAGGACCGACGCCGCGAGATGGCCGACGACGAGGCCACCCGGGAGCACCATCAGGTGCCGGCGTCGAACTGTGGACATCACCGACCGCAGGGTAGGCGGCGCCTGACACCAGATCCCATCGGGGCCAGATGTCACGAGGCTTGCGAGCGCCGCCGCAGGATCATGTAGACGGCAACGCCAACGGCACCGAGTCCGACGATCAGCAGAGCAGCGACCGACACGCCACTGCTGCCGCCGTCGTCATCAGAGCTGGTCGCGCCGGTGGTCGGGGAGGCCGCCTCGTCGTCGGCGAGAGGCGGCGTCGTCGACGGCGAGGCGGGAAGGGATGTGGGCGGCTCGGCCGCCTCCGGGGTCGGCGTTGCAGGCTCGCCCTCTGCCGGGTTGTCGACAGCGACGATCTCGCCCAGCCGGTCCCGCCCCGGCGCGTCCGCCGCGACCTCGTCGATCGTCGCGGCGGACTCGGAGCCAGCCGCCAGGATCAGCAGACGTGGTGCGGGGTACTCGCCCTCGGGATCACCGTCGATCCACGCCAGCTCCTTGTCGCCCTCGCACATCTGCACCGCCGGGAAGGTCAACAGCTCGCCGACTGCGTCGGGCGCAGCGAACGTGATCGGAAACGCCCCCGCCTGATCCGCCGCGAGCAGACCGCCGCTCCACTTCAGGACCGTGTTCCCCTCGCCATCAGGCTCCGTCGACTGCTGCCACCCGTCCACCGCACCGGCGGGGGGCGCCTTCCACCGGCGCCCGAACGCTTACCTCGATCGTCGGCTCCCCAGCACACCCGTGCGTCGGCCGAAACGTCACCGTCGCCTCTCCCCCAGCTGGAACAGCCACCGTGTCGGAGTCGGTGTGCGCTCCGCTCGGGGTGGGCAACAGCAGCAGGGTGGCGACGGAGATGAGCGGGGCGGCGAACACCTTCACTACGACCATGTCGCCGCGTTCCGCCGGCTGGTTCCCCGAAGCTCCTGCCGGCCCGACACATGCGAACCTTGACATATGAACAGGTCTTCATGGATAGTGCTCCCGTGGCTCCACCGACTCTCGCCACCCGTTCGACGGCGACCGGCGACCACGACCGGATCGCCGGTGCGCGAGGGCGTCTGCCGTCGGACGTCGAGATCGACAGGATCGCCACGCTGTTCCGTCTGATGTCCGACCCGACCCGGGCGAAGATCCTGTACTGCCTTCTGGCCGCCGGAGAGATGCGAGTAGCCGACATCGCTCAGACCGTCGGAGCTTCCGAGAGCAACGTGTCGCACGCCCTACGCCTCCTGCGCACCGGAGACGTCGTGGCAAACCGCAGGGACGGGAGATCGATCTTGTACCGGCTGCACGATGATCACATCCGCTCGCTGCTGGACCTGTTACTCGAGCACGCCCGTCACGACTCGGAGGATCCACGATGAGCGGAGATCACAGCCACGCATCGATAAGCGCCGGAGCCCGCCACAAGGGCCCCCTGCTCGCCGCCTTCGCCCTGCTGGCCACCTTCATGGTGGTGGAGGTAGCAGCCGGGTTGATCACGAACTCGTTGGCCCTCCTTTCGGATGCTGGGCACATGCTCACCGACGTGATCGGCATCGGGATGGCCCTCGCAGCCATCCAGCTGGCGCAGCGCTCGACCCGGTCGCACCAGACGTTCGGGCTCTACCGGCTGGAGATCCTGGCCGCTCTCGCCAACGCCGTGCTGCTGTTCGGCGTCGCCATCTACGTGCTCTTCGAGGCCGTGCGACGCTTCTCGGAGCCGCCCGAGGTGCTGGGCACCCCGATGCTGATCGTTGCCGTGCTCGGGCTGTGCGCCAACCTTGGGGCCTTCGCCCTCCTGCGTTCAGGCTCGAAGGAGAGCCTGAACCTGGAGGGCGCGTACCTCGAGGTGCTCTCCGACACGATCGGATCGGTCGGGGTCATCATCGCGGCGATCGTGCTCCAGCTGACCGGCTGGGGGTGGGTCGATCCCGTGGTGGGAGTGGGCATCGGGCTGTTCATCCTGCCTCGGACATGGCGCCTCGGAGCGAAGGCGGTACGCATCCTGGTGCAGGCCGCACCGCCGGATCTCGACCTGGACGCGATGCGCAGCTCGCTCGCCGCGATCCCGGGCGTGACCGACGTGCACGATCTCCACGTCTGGACGCTGACCTCGGACATGGAAGTCGCCTCGGCCCATCTGATGGTCTCGACCGGCGTCGACACCCACACCGTCCTCGACCGAGCACGGTCCCTGCTCGCCGACGATCACGCCATCGCCCACGCCACGCTGCAGGTCGAACCCGACGACCACGAAGGCTGCGCCGATGTCCACTGGTGATCGACCAACCCTCCTCGGCATGGTGCTGGCCCACCAAGGCGGCTGGGACGAGGTCCTCCTCATCCTCGTCCCGATCGCCTTGTTCGCCGGGTTGCTCTGGCTGGCGAACCACCGAGCGGAGCGCACGCTCGCCCAACGCAAGGCTGCCCTCGACGATGCAGATCGGAACGAGGAGTAGTCGCCGGTGAGGACAATCGAGATCTCGACCCAGCTCGACGCGCCCGCGGACGTGATCTGGGCGGCGATGAAGACGCCGGACGCGTTAGTACACGTCGCCGGCTCGATGCTCCGCTACCGGGCAGCCGAACGCCTGGACCGGCCGTGGCGGGTCGACGACGCCATCGTCGGATGGACGTTCCTGGGGCGCGTCGTGCCGTTCTCTCGTCACCACCTCACGGTGAAGCTGATCGACGACGAGGCTCGCGTCCTCGTCACGGAGGAGCACGGCGGCGCCGTTCGGCGCTGGGATCACGTGTTGATCACATCACCCGTCGATGCCCGGCGGAGCACCTACCAGGACCGCATCACGATCGATGCCGGCGCCCTGACCCCTGCCGTGGCCCTCTTCGCCCAGGTCTTCTACCGCTACCGCCAACGCCGATGGCGACGCCTGGCCCCCGTCCTCGACGTCTCCCGCAGAGTCGAGTTCACCGGCTGATCGACGCGGCTAGCACTGATCAGGCTGGCGCCGAAGCTGCGGGACCAGCCTCGGAAGCCGGCTCGTCGAGGTCGCTCAGGTCCGGAGCGAGGGTGCCGGACCTGATGATCAGCGCCGCGACACCGATGACCGCTCCGAGAGCGACCGCGGTCATCGAGCGATCGACGCTCGCCGGGAGGGAGGTGGGGAGGAGGGCCTTCCAGAGCACCTGGATGCGAACCAACGCCCAGCCGCCGAGGGCAGCCGCGCCGGCGAGCGCCACGACGCCGCGCAGCACCCGGCTCCTACCGATGAGCACGACGACCCCGGCGATGACGGCGATGGCTGGGAGGATCACCACGAGCGTCGAGGTGGACGCTCCGGGAGGGCTCTCGCTGCGCTGGGCGGCGCCAGCCACCACGCCGCCGATGCCCGCGAACAGCAGCACCACGCCAGCAGCGGGCACCGCCGGGACGAGGCGGGACATCCCAAGACCCACCGCCACGGCGACCACGAGGGCGAGCGCGAACCACGGCAGCGGCGACGGTGCGTCGATCAGGCGGTAGTCGCCAGTGATCACCACCTCCTCGCCGTCCACCACCATCGGCACCTCCCACCCCACGCCCTGGTCCGTGCGGGCTGCCTCCGCAACCTCGCCGCCCATGAAGTGGATCCGGTGGTCGTGCCACGCCCACCTTCCATCGGTGGCCACGACCTTCCACCGTGGCTCGGCCCCCGCGTTCACGCCGCTGGCATCGGTGCGAGTCCGCGACTGGTTGAGGAAGGCCGTGGGTGAGGACTGGTTCTCCTCGACCGTCCCGTCGTCCCGGAAGCGCAGGTACGGATCGCCGTCGTAGCCCGGTACCTCGACCGTCGTACCGTCGGCGACCTCGAGCAACAAGAACCCGTCGCCGCCCACGATGGACGCTCGGAAGCCATCGGTGTTGGGGACGATGTCGTCGATCTGCGAGCGGTAGTCGGTCGGGCCGGGTGGATCGGCAGACGCCGGCCCGGCGAGCCCGGCGACCAGCCCGAGGACGACGGCGAGGGCGACGAGGACCCGCCGGGCGATGCGGGCAGACCGGGATGGGAGGCTCACCGGGGCAATGATGGCGCGCTGCGCAGTTCAGCCCACGGCGGCTGTGTACTCGTCGGTCTGGCGCAGCATCGTGATCATGCTGCGAGTGGAGCCCGACTCATCGACCTGGGACTGCCACGCCGACAGCTCGGACGATGTGGGGATGCGATTCAACATCACCCCGTAGCAGGCGACGACGTGCATGCGCGACCTCTGGCTCGCCTTGTACTCCGGCGACTCGCTGAACCCGGTCATGACCCGGCCCCGGGTGACCCCGGCCGCGAGCTGATCGACCCAGTACTGCTTTCCCGCGGCGTCCGGATCGCGTCCGAGCACGTTCCGGTAGACCAGGTCGACGTAGCCGGCGTCGTCGAGGGAGCCGTACATCCGGCTGAACTCAGGGGCTCGGGCGAACTGCTCGGCGATCCGATGGAGGGACCAGGATCCGCTCCGCCGGGCATCCATCCAGTACACGAAGCCGCCCGTGTCCGGGAGCCGCCGGTAGAAAGCCTGGTAGAGGCGGGCGATGCACTGGGTCATGTCGTCGCCCTCGCCGGACTCGAGGAAGTACTGCATCAGCCAGTCCGGGCTCCGCGTGCCGTAGTCCAGCATCTCGCCGTAGTAGGTGAGGTCGCCCGACGACGGCGCCCGGCCGAAGAAGTCCTCGTACTGATAGGCGATGAAGGCGCGTGAGCTGTCGAACGGCCGGAACGCCTCGGGCGGGACTGGCGTCAGCTCCTTCGCTGCCTTGGCGTTGCGCAGCGACTCGCGCGGGTTCACCGATGCCGACGACCACAGCCGCTGTGTCTCGCTGGAGAAGCTGCCGCTGGCCGGCTTCCGGATCTCGAAGTGGAGGTGATAGGTGCCCTCGGCGTTGCCGCTGTCGCCGCAGTAGGCGACGAACTCGCCTTGCCGGACCCGATGACCGCGAGCTGCGGCCTCGTTGCCGACGAACTGCCGCAGGCTCGGCCCCCAGGCCGTGTCCGCCCGGTTGTCCGTGGTGTGGGTGCCTGGGCGCTCGTCGTTGTTGTGGAGGTAGCAGTAGAACCATCCGTCGTCGCCGCGGATGTAGAGCGAGTTGCCCGAGGATCGATGGCGGAACTCGACGATGGTGCCGCTGACCACGGCGAGCATCTTCGTCATCTGCGGAGCGATGAGGTCCTGGCCCTGGTGGGCTCGGGAGCACCCGTCACGACAGGCGCCGTAGGTGTCGCTCCACGTGGCCGAGGTGTTCGGCCGGCCCAGGAGCGGCCACATGATGCCTCGGTCGGGGCTCTCCTGAAGCAGGGTGTCGAAGCTGCGGGTCTGACCGACGGATCGCTCGGTCGGGTGGACAGGCTGCGCGGTCGTCGGTGGTGTCGGTGCGGTGCTGGTGCTCGATGTGGGGGAGGTGGTGCCCGAGGATGCGCTGGCGGTCGGGGACGGCTCGCTCGTCGTCGTGCTTGCATCTTCCTGGCCGAAGGCCGGGAAGCCGCGCAACGCGACCCCCGCACCGACGGCGGCGCCGGCGGTGAGCACCCGGCGACGCGTCAACCGAGGCTGGACGGTCTTCGCTGGGGGATGGATGTCCATGAGGCGCCTTGCTCTTCGTCGGTCAGCTAGCCATCGGCACCGATCGGCGTCCGAACAGGTCCGGCGAGCTCCGCCGACCGACCGGCCGATGATGTTGCGATCACGTTACGGGCTCGGGCAGGCCTGCTGGAAGGCAGGTCGGGACATTTCGCCGCCGATGCGTTTCCCCGCTGGACGCTCAGGCGTCGGCGGCTACCTCGTCCGGGTCGCGCCTGCGTCCCAGCAAGATGATGCCCATCGCGACGAGGGCAACGACGACCACGACCGCGGCACCGACCAGCGCCAGGCTCGCTCCACCATCGTCGGACCCGGCATCGACCTCCTGATCGGAGATCGGATCGGCGGCCTGCTCCTCGGGGATGGTCGTCGGCGAGGCCTCGGCCGTCGTGGTCGTCTCGGGTGCCGTTGTCGTCACCGTCGAGGTCGTCTCTTCCGCCATCGGCGGGGCGGTGACCTCGGCGGTGGTCGGCGGTTCGACGGAGGTGACGCGGATCGGGGCGCCCTCGGCAGCGACCACCGTCGCCTGGTAGTCGCCGTCCTGTGCTCCGGGCTGCATGGGGACAGGGGTGGCTTCTCCAACGACCACGGTGACGGTGGCGTCGGGAAGGCCATGACCGTCATCGACGGCGATCAGGTGGACCGTCACCGTCACCTCATCCCCGTCCCTCGTGATCGAGGTGACCTCCATCTGGCCTTCCCCGCCATGGGCGTGGGCGGCGGGCGCGGTCCCGAGGACGATGGCGACTGCGATGCCCAGCACGATCGGGGCACGGTGCAACCAGCGGGCGGTTGTCATTGAACGGATACCTCGAAGGTGAAGGTGGCTGTCGTCGTCAAGGTCACGGTCATGAGCGTGACCGTCCAGGTCCCCGCGGTCGGGAGCGAGGCGCCGTAGATGCTGGCATGGTCCGGTGTGACCGGGGTGACGCCGTCCAGCTTGCGTGGGGGGATGCCCTCCCGGGCCACCGTGGCCTCCAGCGCGTCGAACCGCACGGCTCGACCGTCGGTGTCGGTGAGGTAGATGTGCATGGTGTTGTCGCCCACCTGCGCCGGGGTGACCTGGAGTCGCATCGTGAGGTCCCCCTCGGTCCGCACGTCCTCGTAGGGCTCGGCGAGGACGTCGCGGCCAGGCGGTTGGTTGACCAGCCCGGCGGTCACCGCCAAGACCAAGGCGCCCACCACGACCTCCGCCCTCACGACGTTGAGCAGGGCGCGCCGTGCGGCGCCAGCCGAGGGTGCCGGCTGCCCGTCGGCTGCCACCCGACCGAGCAGGGGGATGAGGCGGGTGCGGTTGATCCAGCCGAGCACCACCAGCAGGGCGAACCCCACCACCTTCGCGACGACCAGCTGACCCGACGCCGTCTGGGTGATGGCGTCGCGGTATCCCAAGAGCAGCCAGGCCGAAGCGGACCCCGAGACCAACACCACCACCGCCGCCGCCAGCGCAGCACCGGACACCGCACGTACGGCTCGGTCGGGATCCGCGAGCGACGGCCCGGCGACGACGAGGGCGACCAACATGCCGAGCCAGATCGATGCGGCCAACAGGTGGACGGCGTCAGCCGAGACGGCCAGTGCTCTCGCATCGGCGGTCCACGGATGGCCAGCGACCGGAGCGAGCAGGCCAGCAAGGGCGACGATCCCTCCGGTGCCGACGAGGACCCCGGGGCGGTGACGGATCCAACCGGCCAGGCCAACCAGCGCAGCGGCGAGGAGCACACCGGACCGGAGCAGGGCGACTGCGACCGGACGGCTGTCGCTTGCGACCTCGGTGACGAGGCTCAGCGCTGCGAAGGGTGACCTGCCGCTGGTGCTGGCGGTCTGCGCGACGACCGCGGCGGCCGTGCCCAACGCGCTGGTCGCCGCACCGCCGAGGATGAGGGCGCCGATCCGACGCGCCCCGGCGACGTCGCCTTGCGGTGCGCGTCGTTGCAACTGAGCGAGGAGCAGCGCGCCGCCGACCGCCACCGCAGCGCCCGCGTAGCCGAGCCAACGGCCCACACCCCCTGTCGCCGAGGTGGCGATGGGGATCGACTGGTCGATGTTCGCTGCCCGGTGCGAACGCCGACGTGGAACACGAACGAACCCGTGATGGTGTGGCCGTCGTCGCTGACGACGCGGTACGCCACCGTGTAGGTCCCCCGGACACCGCCGTCGATGCCGACCACGAGGGTTCGCCCTTGGTCGGCCTCGTCGACCGAATCCTCGATCCGCCCGCCCGAGGGCGACACCACCTGGACGGCGCCGGTCGATGCGCTCACCGGCTCGTCGAAGCGAAGCGTCACCTGGTCGGGCGCATCCTCGACCAGGGCATCATCGGGGGCTGGTGTCCTGGAGCGAAGCGTGCGCGCCGGCCGGGCCAACGCCCAATACCAGCGTGCCGAGAAACGCGAGCAGGGCACCGACGGCGACAACGAGACGGCGGCCGAGCGGTGGCACGGGCGGGGAATCTATGTGAGCGCCGCCTCGCGGCGACATCAGCACGTAGGACGACTGCTCAGACAGCGTGGATCGTGCCCTTCATCATGGGGTGGGCGTCGCAGAGGTAGTCGTAGCTCCCGGGCTCATCGATCGTGAACCGCAACGTCTGGGTGACGGGGCCATCCTCGAGCGGCGACTTGGGATCCCCTGCCGAGCGGATGTGGAGGTTGTGGGGCACGCTGCGATCGCGGTTCTCGATCGTGGCCTTGACCTCCACGCCTGCCGGAACTGTGACCGTGTCGATGTCCCACGCCAGGTTCTCCGCGACGATCGTGAACTCGCGGACCGGATCCCCGACAGGTCCGCCTGCTCCATCGTCGGATCCACACGCCGCAAGCAAAGCTCCTGCCACGGCCCCTAAGGCCAGCCGGAGGAACCTACGACGGTCGAGTGAGGCCGGGGTCAGTGTGGTCAGGGGCACCACCCCGTCACTGCCCTCGGCAGGGGTATCAGCAGGGAAACGCAAATGGGTTTCGAAGGAGGTCATGCGGCGGACATCCTGCTTCGCATGTCCCGATCAGCACGAGGGCGTCGGGTGAGCGCAGCAAGGAGAGCGACGCCCGTCATTGCGAGCACGTGCTGGCCCTCGCTCGCAGCAACTGTCTGACCCTGGAACAGGTCGATGGCTGCAGTGAGCAGCATCGCCCCTGCGAGCGCTCCTGCGAACGGCAGCATTCCGGTGGCGAGACGAGGCCGCCAGACCGAGGCGAGCAGGCCGATCCCGAGCGCAACCTCGAACGCGCCCATCTCCCTCGTGATGTGGATCGGGGCAGCCGTGCTCTCCGCTAGGAGGAGGGCAGGGAGGGCGAGTACGAGCTGGGTCAGGCCCACCGCCAGGAGCGCGTAGCGCACCCCCTCCCTGACCGGCCGTGGACGGATCGCCAGCGGCACAGCCGCCAGGATCTCATCCGTTCGATCGCGAAGAGGCTCCACCGATCTGACGCGCACCCAGCCGTGCAATCGCGCAGCGACAGTCTCCCAGTCCCGACACGCCCCGCAGCGTTCGAGGTGGCGACTCGCCCCGGTCACGGACGCTGGGTCTCCCTCGCCGTCCAGATCCGCAGAGAGCGCCTCTCGGCATTCGTCGCAATCCATGCTCTCCCAGTCGTTGCGGAGAGCGCCGCAGTTCCCTCCATCCTGTGTCGGGGCCCGGATGGGTGTCTCCCTCGCGACCGAAGCCTTCCTCGCCATCGCATCGGGTGGAAGTTGCGTCCGGTCACCCAGCTCGCCTCGTGCCCGACTCGTCCGCCGGGATCGCAGGGGAACGGCGGAAGGGATCGGCGATCTGTGCCAGGTATCGAGTCGGGAACTCTGGCCGCTTGTCGATGCCTAGGTCGTCCGAGGTGAAGCGCTTCTGCTCGTCCCAGGATGCGGTGCCCAACAGGCGATCCCAGATGTTCGTGAAGAGGCCGAAGTTCACGTCACCGACGCCCGCCCATCGGTAGTGGTGGAAGCGGTGGACGGAGTTGAGCGCAAGCACGTGGCGTAGCGGCCCGACGGCGTAGTCGACGTTGGAGTGCTGGAGCAGCAGCTGGATGCCGACCATGAAGACGAGCGCCGTGGCTACCGCGGTCGGCAACCCGAGCACGACGAGAGGCGTCGTCGCGACAGCCGTCTCGAACAGCTGGTGGAGCGGGTGCTTCAACAGCCCGTTGAAGCCGTAGAAGCGCTCGACGCTGTGGTGGACAGCGTGAAATCGCCAGAGGGCAGGCGCCTTGTGGCTCGCCCAGTGGGCCAGCGTGATCCCCGCGTCCGCTACCACCACAGCAGCGAGAACCTGAACCACAAAGGGCCAGCCGTTCGGCCAGAGCCCTTCGACCCCGAAGTGCTCGACGGTCAGAGGAAGTGCGAGCAGGGAGCCGATCTGCAAGCCCTCGTTCACCAGTGCGTGGGCGAAGTCACGACCGACGTCCCCTCGGGCGGCGTTCCAGGCCGGCTCGTAGGGGGCGATCCTCTCGGCCACGAAGGACGCCGCGATTGCTCCGATCAGAAGCGCCGCCAGCAGGACCTTCGAGGCTCCTCGCGAGGCCAGCCAGAGGCCGAAGCCGTTCAGACCAAGGAGCATCAGGGGCAGGTACCCGTGACGGGTGATCATCTCGAGCAGCGTTCGGGAGTGTTGTGCCGATGCATCACATGCGTTGCGTCCCATGAAGTCCATAGTGACGTGTCCGCTGCGACGATGCAACGCCTCTGTTGCGTGAGGCTCGTCACCTACGTCACAATCGTGCGGTGGAGACCTCGACGGCGCTCATCGCCGCAGTGGAGGCGGCCGTCGCCGAGCACGGGTTCGACGGCGTGACCCTCGAACAGATCGCCGGGCAGGCCGGGCTGAACCGGGTCACGCTCTACCGTCGGGGGCTAACGCGGGAGACGCTCCTCACCAGCGCCGCCCTCGCTGCGGCCGAGGAGTTTCGAGCCGCTGCTCTCCCGGCCTTGACGGCGACCACAAGCGCTCGGGATCGCCTCATGCTGCTTGCTCACGCCCTGTTCGACCTG
This sequence comes from Iamia sp. SCSIO 61187, assembly GCF_019443745.1. Classification (NCBI taxonomy): domain Bacteria; kingdom Bacillati; phylum Actinomycetota; class Acidimicrobiia; order Acidimicrobiales; family Iamiaceae; genus Iamia; species Iamia sp. SCSIO 61187. The sequence goes on along the minus strand of NZ_CP050949.1, from coordinate 228 downwards.
GCGGACCAGCACCTGGCGCTCCTCGCCGGTCTGTTCGACGGACCGACTGCGGTGTTCCACCTCGCGACCGACGACCACGACGCGCTGACGAGACTCGAGTACACGGCACCCTTCGCCCGCATCCTCACCGACGGACAGGCGGACGGAACGCTGGCCAGCGTCGACCCAGAGGAAGATGCCGAGGTGCTCTTCAACCTCCTCGGGTGGACCTACGTCCACCTCCGGCGA